>CAJWPE010000004.1 GCA_913045625.1 uncultured Chloroflexota bacterium
ACCGGTTTTGGGAACCGGGGGTCGTCGGTTCGATCCCGACCACCCCGACCACTAATGTGTTATGGAAAATTTAGCCGTCCTATTCCATAAGTCTACAGATTTCAGATTAACAGTAATTTTTTGGCCTTCTCGAATCGATTTTGAAATTTCGCATCTGAATCTGAATGGAAAATTCTGCAATTCAAACAATCTCCCCAAAGTGTTTCCTTCGGTCTCTAAGACCATTCCTTCAAAAATTGCAGGGGATGATTTGTTTAGAAATTGCGTTAAATAGACTAAAAACCAATATTTTTTTCTAGATTCTTCTATTCTGCTTAAATTTTTAGCCAAAGATTCCCCGTATACACCAATCGAAGAAATTTCTTTAATATCGTATTGGGTATCTTTTGAGTCTATTGCACTTTTAATTTGACGTTGCATGACTAAATCTGAGAATCTTCTTAGAGGAGATGTTGCCTGTAAATATAAAGCTGTTCCCAATCCGGAATGTTCTCTGGGAGAGGTAGATATTCTTGCTGGTCTCAAGTGTTGAGAAGTTTTGTACCAAGAATATGCGTTGTGAGATGTGAATTCAGGCAAATTGATGATTTCTTGAGTTCTATATATAGAGGGTATTTTGTTTGTGTAGCAAAAAATTGCAGCGAATTGATTGAATATGATCATAAGTTCAGCAATAATCATCTTACTTTTTGATGAATTACTTTCTAATATGACTTGAATGTCTCTTTCTGAATCTAATGATGAAAATTTCACTTGAGGTCGATCAAATGAGAATGCTCCTGCGAGAACTCTTTCATTTCTAGATTCAAAACAAATTTTATCTAAACCGTTCAAAAGATTGTTTAATTCGTGTGTTTTATCTTCAATGATTAATTCGGCATCATTGTATGAAAGTGCTTTTGTAGATTTTATGAGGGTTTTTTTAAAATCCCAGTCAGTTATTTGATTTTGATTATCTATTTCTAATTTCAATGAAATACATTGTTGGGGTTCATTGGGATTGATACTCCCAACATTTTGAGAGATATTAGGAGGAAGCATAGGAATTGTGAATTCTGGTAGGTAGAGACTTCTAGATCGATTTTGAGCCTCTTTGTCTATTGCAGAGTTTTTATTGAATAGGTTAGTCAGATCAGTGATGTGAATCCATAAATAGTTTTCTTGCAATGAGAAAGCGTCATCTCTATCTCTAGTAGATTCGTCATCAATTGTGAATGTTTCTAAATCTGTGAGATCTTCGTATTCATCCGATTTTTTGTGGAGAGTAGATTGAGATATTTCTAAAATTTTTTTAGGGAATTCAATAGGGATTTCGGATTGATAGACTTCTACAGGGAGATTTTTATCTATAATTTTATTTGTTACTAACAGTTCAAAGATTTCACTTCTTTGAGTTTTCCCCAAATAGTTTTCACAGAAATCAAATATTCCAGATTTTTTGATTTTTTTGTCTCCATATAAAGCTATAGATTTTAAATTGTCGATAATTTCTAAATCAAAATTTGCTAATTGGTGATGGTACTCACCATTTAAAAGTATTTGTGCTAATTGATGTTTTTTGTCATTAGTTATTTTTTCTTTTTTGATTTTTTCGATTGTCTTTGACACTTCAGTTTTTGAAATGATCTGGATTTCATTTGATTTGAATTGAAAATAAGTTTTGTTGTTGTTTAGACTTAAAAATACTGCAGCCTGAAATTCAGGAGAATTTGTAGATAAATCAAGCGACTTGATTATATCGAGTACTGTAAGGGGTTGATATGATTGGTCCGATAAAATTTCCCAAGCTTTTTTATGGTCTATTTGATCAATTAGACTAGAAACTTTTTCTGAAAATTCAACAAAATCTTTGGGGGTGTTGACATCAAGACCTGTAAAATAGATTAAATTTTTTTTGGCAGTTTTTTGTTCTTTATTTCTTCCAGTTTTGATTTTTGTTTTATTGACATCATCAGATAATTCAATTAGCTCTGCTAATTGAATTTTATTATTTAGATTTGCGAGAATAATTTGACCCATATTGATTTATCTTATAGAAATATATCTGAAATATTTAATGTTTTAGGAAGGAAACCATGAAATCATGAAATCAATTAAAGAATTGTCTCTAGACATATTAAGTGAAATAGCAATCTTTCCTTCTGTTCCTTTTCATGAAAGTTTAATTCAAACTAAGATTTGTGAAATTTTAACTCAATATTCTATTCCATATTTTTTAGACGTATTCGGAAATATTATCGCAGAGGTTGGTGATGAATCAGATAATTTGAATCCAATTGCATTTGTAGCTCACATGGATCATCCAGGATTTGAAATTGAACATAATCAAGATGGGGAATTAATAGCTCTACCAAAAGGAGGTGTTCCTCAATTTTCTTTAAATCATGATTCTAAGATGTTTTCATTTAATGAATTAGGAGAAAGAGTCTCATGTATGATTTCGCCTAATCCGAAAACCCCCCAGACAGTTATTGTAAATTCAGATGAATTGCTTGAAATCGGATCACCCTTAACTTTTGATTTAAATGATTTTGAAATACAAGACAATAAAATTTTAATGCGATCAGCCGATGATTTCGCAGGATGTGCTTCTATTTTGACGAATTTGATTGAATGCCGAGGTAAAGTTGATAGGAAAATATATGGAGTATTTACTCGTGCTGAAGAGGTTGGTTTAATTGGAGCTAGGCTTATAGCGCGAGATCAAATAATTCCAAGAAATTCAATAGTAGTATCTGTTGAAACTAGTTCTGTAATCCCTGGTATTACACAAGGTGGTGGGCCGGTAATAAGAACTGGTGATGCTAGTTATACTTTCAATGCATTCGCTGAAAACTTGTTGAGAATTTCAGCAAATCAACTTAAAAATAAACACGATTTTTTCCAGTTTCAGAGAAGTTTAATGTCTGCTGGAACTTGTGAAGCTAGTGCGTTTGCAGCGAATGGATATTTGACCACTGGAATAGCTTTCCCTCTGGGTCATTGGCATAATGCAAAGACAACGATTCCAGACATTAATGGTGGTATAGATACTGAAAACATTTCAGTTGATGATTATGTCAATGGGGTACTATTGATGATTGAGTGTTCTCAGCTATCGCCTACAGAATCTCAAGATTCCATTACTAAAAAATTAATAGATATTCCTGGAGATTTAGAATCAAGACTTAGGAATTAGGCTCGGATCTATCCCAGCTATCCAAGGCCCAATATCCAATAAATGGAATTACAGAAATTGTGGGAATTCCTTGAGCTTTTTTAAGACGTTGAATATTGTATAAATGGGTTATTTCTTCAAAAAGTATGTGACGAAATGTTGCTTCAAGGTTGATTGTGCTAGTTTTATAATCTGATGAAAGGGTGACGCCAGATGGGTGAGCTTCAGCCATGATTTTCCATTGTTCATTTGGATCTCTTGGAATTGAATTACTCATTTTGAAAAAATCAGGTGAAAATTTTTTTAGTGCTGAGATAGTTAAATTAATTGACTGATTAAGAATTTCAAGAATTTCTGAGATTTCCCAGTAAATTTCATCATTTAATCTTCTGTCGTACGGGGAATTAGCTATAGAATCAAGATTTGTAAATCCATGTTCATTATTGCTGAATAACGTATCTCCCCATCTAATTAGTAACCATCTAGGAATTAATGAAGCCATATGACTCAATTGGTTTCGGATACTCCAGTCAGCCCAACCCCACTCTGACGATGTGTAATCTAATTGTTCTGGAGAAAGATTTTTGACTTCTTGTTCGATCAGAGAGAATAGGGTTAAAAATTCAGGGAATAACTTGATTCCAGATTGATTATTACTCATTATTATTTGTACCTAAATTTTATTTAAGATAAATTAACAGATATGATGATTAGTGTCATTAATATTTTGATTGGAGAAATCTAGAATGGTTGATAAAAATTATGATTTGGTTGTAATTGGTGGTGGAATAATTGGTTTAGCTACAGCTATGAGGGTCACTGAAGAATTCCCTGACATTAAAGTGGCAGTATTAGAGAAAGAATCTGAAGTGGCTCAACACCAAACTGGTCACAATAGTGGAGTGATTCACGCCGGCATTTATTATGCCCCCGGATCTCAAAAAGCTAATTTCTGTTCAACAGGCGGACTCTTATTAAGAGAATACTGTGACAAGCACAACATAAAATATGATATGTGTGGAAAATTAATCGTTGCAGTTAATGATGACGAAGTTCCTAGCCTGATGAATTTATACGAACGAGGAACAGCAAACGGAGCATTGGGATTAAAAATCATAGAAAAAGAAGAAATTCAGGATTATGAACCTCACTCTACTGGAGTAAAAGCGATATTTTCTCCAAATACTGGGATTATTGATTACACAGAAGTGTCGAAATCTTATGCTACTCAAATGATGGAAGCTGGGGGTGATTTGATTACAGGGAGTGAATTAAAATCAATTTCTGAAAAAGACGGTCAAATCTATCTCGAAACTACTGGGGGTACTATCACTGCTAAAAAAATATTAAATTGTGCAGGCCTTCATGCTGATAGAGTTGCTAAAATGATGGGCGTTGATATGGGTGTGAAAATAATCCCTTTCAGGGGTGAATATTTTTCTTTAATTCCTGAAAAAACAGATATGGTTAAGGGGTTAATTTATCCAGTACCAAACCCTAATTTACCTTTTTTGGGAGTTCACTTCACTAGAAGAGTAAATGGGTCAGTCGAAGCTGGGCCTAATGCTGTTTTAGCTTTTGCTAGAGAAGGATATAAAAAAACCAAGATTAATTTTGGTGATGCTTTTGAAACTTTGACTTATTCTGGTTTTATCAAAATGTCCCTAAAATATTGGAGTGTTGGGATGAAGGAACAATACAGATCTCTAGTTAAAGGATCTTTTGTTAAGTCTCTACAAACTTTAATTCCAGAAATTACAGGTAATGATTTATACTCACCCGGTGCTGGAGTAAGAGCTCAGGCTGTTGATAAAAATGGTGGTTTACTGCAGGATTTTAGTATTGCCGAGACTGAAAATGCTATTCATGTATTGAATGCTCCTTCTCCAGGTGCAACAGCATCATTAACTATTAGCAAATATATTTTGGATTTGATGAAAAAGTCGTTTTCATATTAATTTCCTCGTATTTTTACTGTTTCTGCTATTGACTACTTTATGCACTAAGTTTACTATTTATTTCTGCCCTTATTTTTTGAGGGTTTTTTGGCTTCGCCAAAGCACCTTAACAACTAGATAGTAGAAGGAAACCGTTATATTTATTTAGAGTTTGATCCTGGCTCAGGACGAACGCTGGCGGTGCGCCTAATGCATGCAAGTCGAACGAGCGACCCGGGCTTGCCCGGTTAGCTAGTGGCAGACGGCTGAGTAACACGTAAATAATCTGCCCCGAAGAGGGGGATAATCCAGAGAAATCTGGCCTAATACCCCGTATCTATCTTTTCAGCCTGCTGAATTGATAGAAAGGTTTATTCCGCTTTGGGAGGAGTTTGCGGCTTATCAGGTAGTTGGTGGGGTAATGGCCTACCAAGCCTAAGACGAGTAACCGGTGTGAGAGCACGATCGGTCAGAGGGGGACTGAGACACGGCCCCCACTCCTACGGGAGGCAGCAGCAGGGAATCTTGCGCAATGGACGAAAGTCTGACGCAGCGACACCGCGTGGAGGATGAAGGTTTTAGGATTGTAAACTCCTTTTATCAAGGAAGAGAACGGACGGTACTTGATGAATAAGGTTCGGCTAACTACGTGCCAGCAGCCGCGGTAATACGTAGGAACCGAGCGTTGTCCGAATTTACTGGGCGTAAAGAGCGCGTAGGCGGTCTATTAAGTCTCATGTGTAATCTCCCGGCTCAACTGGGAGGGGTCATGGGATACTGGTAGACTTGAAGATAGCAGAGGAAAGCGGAATTCCCGGAGTAGTGGTGAAATGCGTAGATACCGGGAGGAACACCAGAAGCGAAGGCGGCTTTCTGGGCTATTCTTGACGCTGAGGCGCGAAAGCGTGGGGAGCGAACCGGATTAGATACCCGGGTAGTCCACGCCCTAAACGATGGATACTAGATGTTGGAGGTATAGACCCCTTCAGTGTCGAAGTTAACGCGATAAGTATCCCGCCTGGGGAGTACGGCCGCAAGGCTAAAACTCAAAGGAATTGACGGGGACCCGCACAAGCAGCGGAGCGTGTGGTTTAATTCGATGCAAAGCGAAAAACCTTACCTAGGCTTGACATGTTTCTGAAAGCCCCCGAAACGGGGCCCTCCTTCGGGACAGAATCACAGATGTTGCATGGCTGTCGTCAGCTCGTGTCGTGAGATGTTGGGTTAAGTCCCGCAACGAGCGCAACCCCTGTCGTTAGTTACTATGTCTAACGAGACTGCTTCCATTGGAAGAGGAAGGTGGGGACGAGGTCAAGTCGTCATGGCTCTTACGCCTAGGGCTACACACACGCTACAATGGTCGGAAACAATGGGCTGCAACAGCGCGAGCTGAAGCGAATCCCCAAAGCCGATCTCAGTTGGAATTGTAGGCTGCAACTCGCCTACATGAACGTGGAGTTGCTAGTAACCGTAGGTCAGCACACTACGGTGAATACGTTCTCGGGTCTTGTACACACCGCCCGTCAAGTCATGGAAGTCGGTAACACTTGAAGTCGTTGGGCCAACCCTTTGGGAGGCAGACGCCGAGAGTGGGACTGGTGACTGGGACTAAGTCGTAACAAGGTAGCTGTAGCGGAAGCTGCGGCTGGATCACCTCCTTTCAAGGGAGCAGGAACGTTAGATTTATCTAGCGAACCAGGTCTTTCGGTAGAGGGTGTACTTCTCACAATTGATAATTGAGTATGATCGCTAGTCGAGGAACTCTTATCAACCCTGTGATGGTACATTGACTATGTCAACTCTACCGGTATAACAAAGCCTAAAAGGCAAAAAAATTTTTTCGAACTCTCGGTTTCCTTCTACTTTCTGGATGTTAGGGTTGTTTTGAGATTGCTTCTCGTGGGGCTGTAGCTCAGCTGGGAGAGCACCTGCTTTGCAAGCAGGGGGTCAGGAGTTCGAGCCTCCTCAGCTCCACCACTTTAATTACTTAATTTAAACTTTTGTAGAATTCTTTTTGTTCTCTTTTAGATTTCAATCTAATGAAATTGATGTTTGATTTTTTGTTGTTATCTTCTAAAAAACTATATTCACGTCTGTTTTTATGAAAAGTTTTAATTACCCATAAGATTAATGAATCTTTAGTAAATAAATGTTTAAAAATATTTTCTTGGTTTCCTGACCAAAGTTTTTGTCTAGTTAAACTACGTATGAAACTTCTTTTAATGATTCTGAATAATACTAAATAAAAAGGCAGATCTAAGAAAATGATTTTATCTACTTTTTCCCACTTTATATCTTGTGTACGATCGTAGTTACCGTCTAGTACCCAATTTTCGCTATTTATTGCACGCTCTATTTTTATAAAGAATTCCTGGTCTGATGAGGGAGTCCAATTTTCTTTCCAAAAAAGAGCATCTAATTCGATGTGTTGGATATTTAATTTTTGGGCGATTTGTTTGGAAAATGTGCTTTTCCCACTACCACTAGTACCTATAATATTTATTTTCAAAGGTGTTCCTCGATCAATATTAATTTTGTATCATAATATTAAAGGTGATTGAATTGAAAATCTCAGTATTCTTGATATTAAGTTTTGTTTCCGTTTTATATGCTTGTAGTGCTTCAGGTCCATCTATGGATCTTTTGACAGCTATAGATAAAGGTAACATGGAAGAAGTTCAGCTACATATAGATTTTGGAACAAACATAAACGATTATGCTATTCCTCAAGGAGAACCTTGGGAAGGTGTTGAACCATTAATTCTTGCGGTTTTGAAAGACAATTTAGAGATTGCTCAACTGTTGATAGATAATGGTGCCGACATAGAAATTAGAGCTAAAGATAAAAATAATTCTCCCGTACTTCATTGGGCAGTTTATTTCCAACTAAAGCAAATGGTGCCTTTTTTAATTAAGTCAGGCGCAAATGTGAACTCTCTAGATGGAAAAGGTTTTACTCCCCTAGATACTGCAAATTTAGTGAAAGCTGCGACTGTTAATGATCCAAAACAAACTGCAGTAATTGAATACATAATCAAGATTTTAAATGAAAATGCTGCTAAGACTGCAATGGATTTATAGAGATAATTTTTATATGAGAATTATCTTAATCATATTTGTTCTGGGACTTTTCGTTTCATGTAACTCTTCAGATATTGTGGATCCAACTCCAGTAATTCCTACCCCAGATGTACCAAAATTTTCTAAAGGTGATGCTTTAAATTTAGTTTTAACTGAAGTGCCATCTTATGGTTGTGATCCATCAATTACTGAAGGCATGCTTACAAGATTAGAATTTTATTCCGAAGAATATTTAGGACTTGGGAAATGGGAAATTAAGCTTCCAAATGATGAAGATTGGGAATTAGCAAAAAATTCAATTCAATTTCAATTGGCACAATTCGCTGGAATTACTCCCAGTCAGCATGTGTGGATGATAGACGAAAATACAAATACTGTGACTATAGAAAATGTAGGAACTTGTAAACTTTAATTACTTTAATGAATTAATTTGCTCAGCATGTTCATCAAAGTGTGTGTACGATCTCGTCATAGCACCTTCGATAGTTGCAGGCCACTCGTTTTCATCTGATCTGTCTACAGGCTTGCCAAGATCTCTGTCTTCAACATACCTAAATACTCTGTCTAATATAGTCATAGCAGAGTCATGAGCAGCAATTGCATCAGCTTGAGTAGGGAATTCACTCTCAACTTTTTCAGGTGGCCTTGATTGCATAGTTTCAGAAACGATTCTTGCGAAAAAACTTATAGCCTTGACTGTGTGTTCTGCTACTTTTTGGGCTGACCAGTTTTCGTCATCAGGTGCGGCTGACCAATCACCATTAAATGTAGTGACAGTTTGTTTGAAATTTTCAGCAGATTTACTAATATTTTGTCGGATTTCATCTGATGTTGGCATAGCTTATCTCCTAGAAATTTGATTGACTGATTTGGGTACTATAAGCAAGGTGAAATTAAAACGCAACGATTAATTTTATTCTGATAACAAGCCTTCACGCTCTTTTTTAGCTAGTTCTTCAGCAAGAGTAAAAATATATCCTGAGTCATGATCAGAAAATTTGTAAGAAAGTCTCCAAAGCCACTTCACAAATCTTCCAGATTTTTCTGAGCCCTCATATTTTTCTAATAAGGCTTCTATTTTTTTAGAGTCTTTCCAATCAATGCCATATTCCTCTAGTAAAAACCATTCATATGGTTGGTCTTCTATGGGGTTTTTTTGATTCATGTTCCTCTAAACCATTGATGAAATCTATAAATTATGTCTTTATCTCCAGAAATTTGCGCACGATTTTGCTGGATAGCTATTTCAATATTGTCTCTGGCAGAGATTAGAAGTGGAAAATCATTTTCTCTAACTTCAATAGTGGCATTTGGTACTAAGTTAGAATTTGAGGGTATTTCACTAATTACTATTTGGTCTCTCCATGTAATTATTCTGAGAGGTTCTGACAGATTAACATCACAAACTAACTCAAATTCTTGAGTTTCGTCAGGAGTGTATAACCAATTACTGATTTCTGGGTTGAGCCAAATTTGATTGATGATTTTAGACTCTCCAGAATTGATTTCATAGTTTGAGTCTAATGCAGAATTTATATCCCAAGAATGGAGAATTAATTCTATTAGTGACATGTCCAGAAATAATTGTGGAGAGAATTTCGCTATAGGATGATATGCAGGTAATTCCCATTGATTTTCATTGATTGATAAGAAGACATTCAACAGACTTTTTTCCATTTCAAAAAGAACATTAATTAATTCAGAATTATTAGGAAGGTCAGTTTCTGAAATTTGAATCGCTCTTGATGCTATTCCAGCAGCCATAGATTGTGAATTTGCTGATCCTGGATTAGGTTGTCCTTCAGCGGGTAAATAATCTCCTTGAACAGATCTTTGAATAGAATTGATTGCAAAACCATTTGTTGCAATCAAATGTGATCCTATATCCTTGATGGCCCATTGATGACATTTACTTTTTTGTTCAAATTGTTCTGGAGTTAAATTTCCAAAAGTTTGTAAAAGTTCATTGGATAGTTTTTTGAATAATGTGATTTTAGAATCTAAATTGTTCACTCTTTTTCCAAAGTAGGTTGTATGCGTATCCCAGTTTCGGGAAAAGCTTGTGCTTTTAGTTCAAACATTTCGTCAGTCCAAAAAGGCATTCCTATTGATCCTCGAATTCCTCCATCAACTGAAATTATTTCACCAGTAATGAAACTTGAAGCATCAGAAGCTAAAAGTAGCAAAACGCCTGCTAATTCTTCAGTATTTCCTATTCTACCCATCGGAGAGTTTGAATTAAGTCGTTGTCTAAAAGTTTTATTTCTAATTAACCCCATTGTTAGCTCACTTTTGAACCAACCTGGAGCTATCGCATTTACTCTAACACCTCTGTCAGCCCAGTTTGCTGACAAGCTTTGAGTTAATGTTGCTACAGCACCTTTAGTTGTTTGGTATGCAGTAGGGACACCTCTCATACCGCCTAGCCCAGCTACAGAAGAAATATTGATTATTGATCCTTTTCCACGCTTTAGCATTCTTTGGCCTGCTTCTCTACAGCAATACCATAATCCAACTAAATTGACTGAAATTGTTTGTTGAAACATTTCATCTGTCATGTTTTCAGGAACTGAAGCTTCGTCTGAACTGGCTCCTGCATTGTTAACAACAACATCTATATCACCAAACTCTTGCTCAGTTTTAATGAAAAGATTTGATACATCATCAGATTTTGTGACATCACACTGAATGCTTTTTACCGTGAATCCTTTTTCTGACAATTTTGTTTGTAATTTTTCTAATTTCTCAATTCTTCTAGCAGCTATTACCACTTTAGCGCCTCTGGAGGCTAAAATTTCAGCAAATGCTGCACCTAATCCAGAAGAAGCTCCGGTTACTATTATTGTTTTATCTTTAACGTTAAATATAGGATCAAAAGATTCCATTTGACACCTCCGAATTCAATAGATCATCGGGTACTTCATGATATTTGGCAAGTATTTTACTTATCTAAAAACCAAAATCATGCAAGAATATAAATATCATTTTTTGGAGAGAACGTTTTGAGCTTAGATTTCACAATAATTGGAGAAAATATCCACACGACTAGAATTTTAATGAGAAGTGGAAAAAGAATAATTGAAGATGATAATGGGGAAGAGGTTGTTAGTTATAAAGATTTAGATGGTAATACTCATTTTATGCCAATTCCTGATCAGATTAAGGCCACCAAAGTGTTTACAGAAGGAAGAGTCAAACATTTTATGGTTGCTGTAATTTTGGGAATGTCTAATGATCCTAATGAAAGAGAAATCGGGGAACACTATATTAAGACTGAAATTTTAAGGCAAGAAAATGCAGGCGCTACTTTTTTAGACCTGAATGTTGATGAGATTTCTTACAAAATAGATATTCAAAAAGCCTCAATGAAATGGTTAATAGGGTTTTATAGCTCTGTAGCTTCAATTCCTCCTAGTATAGATTCTTCTAGTGTCGATATTATTCGAGAAGGATTAAATGAATACAAATCAAATAATCAACCCCAAGGTGTCCCAATGATTAACTCAGCATCTTTGGAGAGATTGAGTGTTTTAGATGATGTATCCCAAAACAATACTTTCGTGATGATCACTGCTGCTGGATTTGATAGTATGCCTGAAGATGACGAAGAGAGATTATCTAATGTTTCTAAAATGATTCTTGAATGTGACAAGAGAGATATTCCTTTAAGTAAAATTCATGTTGACCCTTTACTTTTTCCTATTTCAGTAGATAAACGGTTTGGCAATCATTTCTTAGATTCTATAAGAGGAATTAGAAAAAAATTTGGACAAGAAATCCATATTTCTGGTGGTATGAGTAATGTTTCTTTTGGGCTACCTGCAAGGAAATTAATTAATGATACTTTGATTAAATTATCAATTGATGCTGGAGCCAATTCTGGGATTGTGAATCCATTGGAAAGTGATATTCAAAAAATACAAAATATGGATTTAGATTCGGGTCCAGTCAAAATTGCTTCAGATATGTTATTGGGAAATGACGAATATTGTATGAATTTCATTTCTCAATTTCGTGAGGGGAATTTAAAAAGTTATAAGTAGAAAATGTAATTTTTTGACACCAGTATTCTAGTTTAATATTATCCCCATATAACTTTTATTAATCAGAAGATTTTTAGGTGACTAATATGACTACAGTTGAATCTAAACAAGAAATTTCTTTAATGGCTCATCTTTTAAGAAGAGCTGGGTTTGGAGCTACTCCAGCAGAATTAGAAAGAGCAATGAGTTTAGGGTATGCAGGTATGTTGGATGAACTTCTTAATCCCGATCATCCAGATGAACTTCCTGATGATTTGATTCGTAGATATCACGTTGACTTATCAGATTTAAGATCTGGTGGAGGAGCTCATTGGATATATCGATTGGTAATGACTGATACTCCATTAAGAGAAAAAGTATGTTTATTTTGGCATAGAGTTTTTGCAACAGCTACCTATAAATTGATTCAAAACAAGCCAATGACAAGTCAAATAGATATGTTTAGAGAATATGGAATGGGAAAATTTGATGATTTGTTAGTTCAATTATCTAAAGATCCGGCCATGATTATGTGGCTAGATAATCAAGATAACCATGGTTCTAACATCAATGAGAATTATGGGCGTGAAATTTTGGAATTATTTGCAATGGGAGTGGGGAATTATTCTGAAGAAGACATTAAAGAAACAGCTAGAGCCTTCACGGGTTGGACTATCGAAAACGAACCTTATATGTCTATTAAAATGAGAAATAACACTGCTCGACCTTATGCTTATATGGCTTGGCAGTTTAAATATGATGATTCTGACCATGATCATGGTCAGAAAACTATTTTAGGGCAAACTGGTAATTGGAATGGAGAAGATGCAGTTAGAATAATTTGTGAACAAGAATCTACTGCTAGATTTGTGGCAAGGCATTTGTATCATTTTTTTGTAGCTGATGAATTACCTGTACCTCAATGGCCTCATGAAGAACCAAGAGATCCTAAAGCAATTGACTTGATGGTAAAGACCTATTTTGAATCAGATCACAATATTAAGTCCATGCTTAAGGTTTTGTTTGAATCAGATTTTTTTCAAGAAGAGTCATCAATATTTGCTAGAATCAAGAGTCCCGCAGAAATGGTTGTTGGAACTATGCGACTAGCAGGCCCGATTGAGTTACCTTCAGGGGATATATTTGCTGCTGATGCTGCTTCTTCAAATATGGGACAAGCAATTTTGAGACCTCCTAGTGTAGAGGGGTGGCAAGGTGGAACCGAATGGATTAATACAGGTGCTTATGTAGAGAGGGTTAATTTTGCTAGTAAGATTTTGAGTGATCCTGATAAATGGGGTATTAGAGATATTATTGGTCGAATACAATCATTTTCAGACTCAAAAGAGATGAATAGTGATTCACTAGTCGAACACTGTATTGATGTTTTAGGTCCTTTGAAAATGTTGGATTCTACAGTAACGGGCTTAAAATCTTATGCGTCAAAATTTGGTGAAATGTCTTGGGCAAACTCTGCAGAATCCAAACAATTTGATGAGGCAACTGTTGCAATCATACAGTTAGTAGTTTCAAGTCAAGAATATCAAACTGTCTAGGAGATCAAATGGTAACAAGCGAGAGAGAATTACAATATATTACTAATGTTGGATTTGCTGCTGATTTTGGAGGTAGAGGATTTTCTCTTCCTACATCCATGGCGATCAGATCTGATGGAACTATATTCGTTGCTAGTAGGGGGAAACCTTCAACTGCAGGCTCTAATGGTATTCAAATAGTTACTGCAGATCATGATTTTATAGGTCAAATTGGTACTTATAATTCTGATTTAGGTGGAATGATGTGGCCAACTTCTGTAGTGCTTGATGATGAAGAAAACCTGTATTTAGCTGATGAATTCTATCACCGGATCACCAAATTTGATCGTGATGGAAAACCTATAAAGTCATGGGGTGAGAAAGGGTCCGGTGAAGGACAATTTAATCAGCCTAGTGGGATTCTAGTTAAAGATGGTAAATTAATGATAGTGGATTCAAGAAATAATCGAATTCAGACATATTCATTTGATGGTGAATTTATTTCTCAGTGGGGACAACCAGGTATTCAAGAAGGTCAATTTAATTTGCCATGGGGCATTTGTGACGATTTGGACGGATATGTATACATCGCTGATTGGCGTAATGACAGAATTCAGAAATTTACAACAGATGGCGAATTTGTACTATCAATAGGAGAGTCTGGAAGTGGTCCTGGACAATTTAATCGGCCCGCTCATATGTCGGTGGATTCTAAAGGAAACATATATGTAGCAGACTGGGGTAATCAAAGATTACAAATAGTTGATTCCAATGGAAAATTCATTGCTTCGCATAGAGGTGCATCAGATTTAAGTCCTTGGTCAGTCGAATATTTGTCAGCACAAGATGATGAACGAAGAGCTAGAGAATCTTTTGTGCCTGTATACGAACCTGATACAGATGATGTCCATGAGATCTCTGCTAGAATGGAGCCTTATTTTTGGGATCCAGTAGCAGTCCATTTAGATGAAAATGAACGAATATATGTTTTAGAGACTGGTAGGCATAGGTTTCAGATTTTTGAATCTTTAAATTCATAGGATCATAGGAGAAATTTGATGGGCGAGAAGAAAATAGTAGTAGTTCAATTATCAGGTGGGAATGACTATTTAAACTGTATTGTTCCCTACAACAATCCACATTATGTAGATAATCGACCAAATGTGCGGATTTCTGAAGATAGAGTGATTCCGATTGGCGGAGGTTTAGGAATGAACCCTGTAATGCAGCCAATCAAGGAATTATACGACGAAGGTAAAGTAGCAATTATTCATGGAGTAGGTTATCCAGAACCTAACCGATCTCATTTTAGGTCTATGGATATTTGGCATACTGCCGAACCTACAAAGGTTGGTAATGAAGGGTGGTTAGGTAATGCTATAAATCAAATGTATCCTAGTCATGACAATGTTGTTGCAGCTGTGAATTTCGGATCAGGTTTACCCCGCGCCTTAGTTTCTCCGGGAGCCCCAGTAGCTTCGGTAACTGATTTAGATTCATATGGTTTAATGAATCACTTAGGTCAATCAAATCAGAGAAACGAAGCCCTTCAGGCTTTTAAAGATATGTATTCT
Source organism: uncultured Chloroflexota bacterium (assembly GCA_913045625.1). Classification (GTDB taxonomy): domain Bacteria; phylum Chloroflexota; class Dehalococcoidia; order Lucifugimonadales; family UBA826; genus AG-426-M11. Next base: position 15,307 of record CAJWPE010000004.1, read on the forward strand.
CAGGCGATTGGAAGTGGTCCAGTGATGGATTATTTAAGTCAGACAGGTTTAGATGCTTTAAAGGGTGCTGACATAATCAGCACTGTGACTAGTAAATACGATTCAAATGTAGAATATGCTCATAATTCATTTGCTAAAGCAATGAAAGGTGCAGCACAAGTTTTTCAAGCAGACATAGGCACTAGGATTTGTTACACCCAACATGGCAGTTTTGATGCTCATACTAATGGAATTGCACTCCAAGAAGGATTACTGACTGATGTTTGTGGTGGGATTTATAATTTTTATGAAGACATGAAGCAAGCTAATCAAAGTAAAGATGTCATTATGTTTGTATTCACAGAATTTGGTCGAAGAGTTAGAGATAATGGTAATGGAACAGACCATGGTTCAGGTGGAGTAGCATTTGTCATTGGAGATTCAGTGAAAGGTGGTCAGTATAGTGATTATCCTTCTTTAGCTCCATCAGATTTATTGGAAGGTGACCTTAGGTTTAATTTAGATTTTAGGAGTTTGTATTCTGAAATTCTTGAAGACTGGTTACAAGTAGAGGCTAGGCCAGTTGTGAAAAACGAGTACGAAAAAATTGGTTTCTTAAAAAATTAAATCACATCGATAAGGTCGTGTTATGAACCCAAAAACTGCTAATCTTATCAATTCAATCTCTCTCATATTAATGGGTATTTGGGGATTTATAGATGTTTCTTCCCCAACTGCGTTGATTCCAACAATATTTGGAATATTAATTCTGATTTGCTTTTTTCTTTCCAATAAAAATGAAAAGCTGAATAAAATTTTTGTTCATGTTGCTATTTTATTAACTATATTAATATTGTTTGCTCTGATTTTTACAAGGCTTCCAAAATCAATTGATGATGGAGGTGTTGGGTTAATCAGAGTTTTGATAATGATTGGAACATCAATCTTTTCAACTGTGATTTTTATTAAAAATTTTATAGATGCTAGAAGATATAAATCGTAGAATTTAAATTTTTATTTTCTTCTCACTGCGTCATGATCCCAAGGGAGAATCCATTCCTCTTTAATTTCCATGCCAAATCCTGGTGCATCAGAAGGTTTAATGTACCCATCTTTAGGCATAGGCATGCCCGGTATGGGACATACCTCTTCTAATGGTATTCCTGGATCACTTCCCATCCAAAATTCTGCTACGGGTGATTCTGGCATAGCTATTGCAAAATGTTGCCCCCATGGAGTAGCTGCAGCGGCGTGAGGAACAGTGATTATTCCTGCTGCTTCTCCTATAGCATAAACCTTGAGTGCTTCTGAAAGCCCTCCACACCACTTCATGTCAGGTTGTAAAATGTCTACAGCTCTGTTTTCAACTAGTTGTCTGAACCCCCATCGTCCATGATGATCTTCGCCAGTAGCTAATGGGACCCAGTTGATTGCTTTTTTGAGTTCAATATATCCTTCTAAATCAGTTGGTATTAAAGGTTCTTCAAACCATCTTAGGTTGTAAGGTCTAAGTCTTTCAGCCATTCTGATAGCAAATTCAACGTTAAATGACATTACTGGGTTATACATCAACTCAGCATGGCTACCCACCATATCTCTTGCTTTTGCAATTTTTTCTTCAACCATATCTAGGCCATCTATGCCCATGTCATAGTGAGCTGGATTTGAAACTTTAAATTGTTTAAAACCTAATTCTAAGGACCAATCAACATCATCAGATGTTACGTAACAAAGAGCTTTATCTCGACATGGCCCACCTATTAGGGAATAGACTGGTTGATCTAATAATTTTCCTTTTAAATCCCATAAAGCTAAATCTATTCCTGATTGCGCAACAGTAGAAAGACCACCAGCTCCAAATCTTTGAGTAGATCTCCACATTAGATCATTTAAATATTCTAGAGCCATACAATCTCTACCAATTAATAATGGTGCAAAATGATAATCAATTATAGTAGCGGTGATTTCACCAAAACTTGTTTCACCTAATCCCCATGTACCATCTTCAGCAATCACTTGAACCCAAACCTCTTCCGATGAATTTGCGCCAGGCATTTGGCCATGTTTAGTAGAAAATTCTGGATATTTGTTAATCGGTAATGCTCTGGGAGATGAATTATTCCAATTCTGTCTTCTAGATTTTGTTTTGGGAGGTGTTTTAGGAATATTAAGAGTGACTGAACGAATTTCTTTAATCTTCATTTACCATTCCTGTAATAGATTTGTTAGCTAATAATTCTTCAATTTTGTTGTCGTCGAGTTTCAAAACATTTTTCATGATTTCCACAGTATGTTCACCTAATAAAGGGGGGGGGCCTTGAGGCTCTGCTGGAGTTCTACTTAGATGCTGTAGAGCACTACCCAATACCTGAATATTTCCTATGGAGGAATGTTCTAGATTCCAAATAGAGTTTCGTGCTTTTGCTTGCTCGTCTTCAAATACTTCTTTTAATGTATTAATGGGGCTTACTGTTAGCCCTGCGGTTTGTAGAACTTCAATCCAATGAGTTTTAGGAAATTTTATAAATTTATCATTTAATATTTTTTCAAGTTCATTTCTGTTTTTTACCCTAGCTGCATTATCTTGAAATTTAGAATTTTGAGGTAAATCAGGTTCTCCTACCACTTCACATAAACGTGAAAATTGATCTTCATTGTTGGCTGCCATCATGAAATTTCCGTCTGAAGCAGTAAAGTCTTGGTAAGGGACTATTTGTGGATGAGCATTTCCGATTCTGCCAGGTGCAATTCCGGTAGCCAAATAACTTTGAGCAATATTCGCCATACATGCTATACCTACATCAAATAAAGATACGTCAATATATTGACCTTTTCCACTAGTGTTGCGCTCGTTTAATGCGGCAAGTATTCCAATAGTGGATGTAAGTCCTGTCATGATGTCTATCCATGACGCTCCTACTTTAGTGGGGTTTCCATCTGATTCTCCAGTGACACTCATTATTCCTGTCATTCCTTGAAGTGCAGCATCATAACCGGGTTCAGGTGCTCTAGGTCCAGTTTGGCCAAATCCTGTTACAGATGAATAAATGATTTTGGGGTTAATTGCAGAAATAGATTCGTAATCTAATCCAAATCTTTTTAGGTTTCCAACTTTGAAGTTTTCTACAAAAATATCAGCTTCTTTTGCCAAGTCTTTGATAATTTTTTGTCCTTCTTCATCTCTAAGATTTACAATTAGGCTTTTTTTCCCTCTGTTTGCAGATAAATAGTAAGCGCTTTCATCCCCCATGAATGGTGGTCCCCAACCTCTAGTATCGTCACCCCATGGTGACTCTATTTTCCACACTTCTGCACCTAGATCTGAAAGAATCTGCGTTCCAAAAGGACCTGCAAGAATTCTAGATAAATCTAAAACCTTAATATTGGTTAGCGCTCCCATAATTTTCTCCTTAAATGATGATTATCGATCCTATCATTTAGATCGTAATCTAACTACTTGGTTCCCATCTAAAGAATTTGATAGAAATAAAAATTGATGCAGACAACCATACAACTAAAACTAAAATGTTTTGAATGTCTAATCCCCAAGAACTTACGAAAGGATTATAGGTGTCCTGTAAAGCAACAGAAAACGGTCTGACAGGAAAGATTTGAGCTATAAAATTGATCCAACTAGGCGCATTATCCATAGGAATAAAAACATCTGATATAAACATCAACGGAATTACACTAGCGTTGACAATAGGCGCAGCAGCATCAGAGTTGGGGATAATAGTGGTAATAGCAATTCCTAAAGCACTAAAAGTTGCAGAACCCAATATTAAAATGATGATTAAAGCTGGAAATGTTTTTGGAGTAACTGACACTTCAAAAAATAATATTCCAATAGTAAAAATTATGATGACTAAAGAAATTGATATAAGTACATTATGAGCTATTTTCCCAAATAAAAATGGACCTAAATTTAAAGGGGTTCCACGCATTCTTTTTAGAATACCGTTATCTCTGTTAAATGTGAGAGTCATTGCGATTCCAGTGTAGCAAGTACTTACTACTGAAAATGCAGTAATCATAGGTATATAAATTGTTGCTCTAGTTACTTGTCCTCCATCTATTTCTACAAGACCATCTCCAAAAATTTTTAACATTCCAAGAAACAAAATAGGAAACACTAGTGTGAAAAAAGCAGCAGCAGGATTTCTTCTATATGCTTTATTCTCATAAATAATTTGTCTTAAACCGAGTTTAATTGATCTCATTAACTTCTCTCGCCATTTCTAAAAATATGTCTTCTAAAGATTTTGGGGTAACTGACAATTCATTTAATTGTATCTTTTCTATTGTTGACCAGTTTAAAAGATCTAAGAGCAGTGAATTTGGATTCTCAGTTTCTACACTGTAAAAATTAGATTTTTTGTCTAAAATTTTTAAAATGTCATTTGGTAATTTTGTTAAATCTTCTGTAGATTGAAATGTAATAGTTGACGTGTTTTTTTCGTTTCTTAGTTCATTGAGCGTGCCTACTGACTTAATGGTACCTTCAAACATTAGGCCAATTCGGTCCGATAAGTATTCTGCTTCATCCATATAATGAGTAGTAAGTAATATAGTCTTTCCTAATTCTCTTAAGTTATGAATCATTTGCCAGGAATCTCTTCTGGCTGATGGATCAAAACCAGTGGTTGGTTCATCTAGAAATAATAAATCAGGGTTGCCACTCAATCCTATTGCGACATCCAAACGTCTTTTTTGTCCTCCAGATAATCGCTTAACTTTTTGGTCTTTAAATTTGTTTAGTCCAGTAATTTCTAATAATCTTTTAATTGAGATGGGATTTTCATAAAATCCGCTGAATTGAGTTAATACTTCACTTACAGTTAAGTATTGCTCTACTCCAGTTTCTTGTAAGACTATCCCAACTTTTTTTCTGAAATCTGTAGAGTTTTTTTCGGGGTCATATCCTAAAACAGATATTTCTCCAGAGGATTTACTTCTGTGACCTTCAAGGATTTCAATAGTAGTCGTTTTGCCGGCTCCATTTGGACCTAGTAGAGCGAAGACTTCACCTCTGAATATTGATAAGTCTATTCCTTTTAGAACTTTTAACTCTCCATAATTTTTTTTAAGTGCTGAAATTTCAATAGCTTTTTGATTAGTCATATTTATATTATGAAGTTGTTTACTTAAATTGTATAATGTTTGATTATGAATTCTACAGAAACTAATATTCAGGAAATGATTTCTAAAGCTGCTCAGTCTAAAAGAATTGAAAATTCTGAAGCATATGTATTTTCTGATATCAGAGAAGAAGTTTTAGATGATTTAGCTCATGTAGCTGCAGGAATAAGAGATCAATTCAAAGGAAAGAAAATTTCTTTTTCTCCTAAAGTGTTTATCCCGTTAACTCGAATGTGCAGAGACTTCTGTGGATATTGTACATTTCGTGCTGATCCATCTGAATTAGATCAACTTTATATGACTCCTGAAGAAATTCTCAGTGTAGCGAAAAAAGCTGAATCTTTAGGATGTACCGAAGCATTATTTACTTTAGGAGAAAGGCCTGAATTAAAATATGAAGAGGCCAAAAAATGGTTAAATGATAGAGGTTTTAAAACAACATTAGAGTATCTTTCTATGATGACTCAAATGGTGGTTAATAAAACTAATCTTTTCCCTCATGCAAATCCCGGCACTATGAGTCATAGGGAAATGGAAAATTTAAAATCTTCAAACCCCTCAATGGGACTAATGTTAGAAAGTACAAGCGAAGAATTATACAAATTAGGTGGTCCTCATGAGTTTGCTCCCAGTAAAAGGCCTTTGGCAAGATTAAAAACTATAGAAACAGCTGGTGAATTAAAAATTCCTTTTACTACAGGGTTGCTGATAGGAATTGGAGAAACTCAAAGAGATCGAATTGATTCCCTTCTAGCCATTAGGGAAATGAATGAAAAGTATGGTCATATTCAGGAGGTGATCATACAAAATTTTCGTGCTAAACCTCAAACGCCTATGCAAGATTTTCCTGATGCTATTTCATTAGAAATGATGTGGACTGTTGCAGTTTCTAGATTAATTTTAGGTCCTGAAATGAATATTCAAGTACCGCCAAATCTTAGTATTTCAAATTTTGAACAATATATTAATGTTGGCATAAATGATTGGGGTGGAGTCTCGCCACTAACTATTGATTATGTGAACCCTGAAGCTCCTTGGCCATTAATAAAAGAATTGAAAAACAAAACTGAATTACAGGGACACGAATTGACCCCTAGGCTTCCTGTGTATCCAGAATTTTTTATCAATAACGAAAGTTTTTTGTCTGATACAATGTGCTCCCAACTCAATTCAATGTCTGATGAATTGGGTTACGTAAAATGGGGGATCGACTGGTATGAATAGTAGCTCTAACTCAAACTCTACTATTAATAATTTGTTAGAAATTATTGATTTAGAGATACGAGAAATTCTTGATAGTGTTTTAGATGGCAAAGATATTTCTTCTTTCGAAGCAGAGAAATTACTAAGAACTCAAAATCTTGAATATCAATCGACTGTTTTAGTTGCTGATGAACTGCGACGAAGATCGTCTGGAAATCTTGTTACTTATGTTGTGAATAGAAATATTAATTTCACTAATGTATGTATTAAAAGATGCGGGTTTTGTGCTTTTAGTAGAGACTATCAGGGTGAACAAGGTTATTTACTTCCTATTAATGAAATCGTTAGGCGTGCTAAGGAAGCTTGGGAATATGGTGCATCAGAAGTATGCATTCAAGCAGGATTGCCTCCAAAAATGGAAGGTGATTTATATATTAAAATTACTGAAGCGATTAAAAAAGAGCTTCCAGAAATTCATATTCATGGATTTTCTCCAGAAGAAGTTTTATATGGATCAATAAGATCAAGCTGCACTATTAAACAATATTTATCTGATTTAAAATCTGCTGGAGTAGGGAGTTTACCTGGAACATCTGCTGAAATTTTAGACCAAGACCTTAGAGATAAAATTTCTCCAGGAAGAATTACTGTTGACCAATGGAAAGAAGTTATAAGTACTGCACATGAAATTGGGATTCCTACTACTTCTACCATCATGTTTGGGCATGTGGAAACTTTTACACATATTGCCGATCATTTGGTTTTAATTAGAGAAATGCAAAAGCAAACTGGTGGATTTACGGAATTTGTCCCATTAAGTTTTGTTAATTCTGAAGCACCAATGTTTTTAAAAGGCTTAGAGGATTTCGAAAATGTTAAATCAGGTCCTACTGGAATGGATGTGATAAAAATGCATGCTGTTTCTAGAATAGTTTTAAATAATTGGATTTCAAACATTCAAGCGTCTTGGGTCAAAGAAGGTGACAGAATGTCTCAGCTTCTCTTAAATTCAGGAGTTAATGATTTTGGAGGGACTTTAATCAATGAAAGTATTTCTACGTCAGCTGGAGCTATTCATGGACAATTAAAATCACCCTCAGAATTCAGAGGGATGATTCGAGATGCTGGCAGAATTCCTGCAGAAAGATTTACAGACTACAAAATTAAAAATATTTTTGATCACGATGAGATTGAACACGACCCATTAGATTTTGTAGGAGATAATTCAGAAGAGATTTTTGGCTCATATAAAAAACTTGTCGCTCAAGAAGAATTTCGATACGTACATCCAAATCCTAAGTCTTCAAAATTTCATTAGAAATCACATATCTAGTAATTGTTTTTTTGAATATGACCCTAAGCTTTTGAAGTTTAATTCAGTGTAATTTTTTATCCATTTGTAAGTGATTTTCGAAGATTGATTGTATTTTTCTTGGATTGAGCTAAATTCATTAGGGGATTGTTCTTTTCTTATTTTGAGAATAGCTTCAGTTTCAGAGTCAATTAAAGATTGAATGTATTCCATGTTATGGGTTTCTCCACTGTCCTCTGAAATTATGTTGTGAATTATTCTCTGTGCAACTTGACCTACAGAAATTCTTGCTGTTGCTAAGTCTTCCATTAATGCAGGTCTTTTGCCTGGATACCCTTCTAGGCTATCAATTCCTTTAGCGCCTCTTCCATTAAGCCATCCTTCTACATATTCAATGATAGTTCTAATATTTCGGCGAGTTCCTTCTGATGTAATATTCCCTTTAGGGGTTTCTATTTTTATAGGAAAATTTTCAGGGGTTTTTAATTCTGGTGAAGGTTTCCATCCGGTTAACCCCCAATTTTTAAAAGGGTCAGAAGCTGTTTTCATATGGTATATATGTGCACTCCAGCCTCGAATGAATCCTTGTTTTGCTTCCCATTCTTTGTCTGATTGAATTGAATTTGCAGCAATAATATTTATTTCTTCATCTGATGAAGGTAATGCAGTAGCCATCCCACCTATTGCTACTGCATTATGCTTTAAACATACCGCAACTAATCTTCTGAAAATATTTGACATGAATTCAGTTGTTTTAATATCAACATCAAACCTGTCTGGCCATACTGAATTAGGATCGGTCATTATAAATTCTAATATACTGGCTTTTAAATCCCATCTAGCTGCATTTAGTCCTGCAGCATACTTGCCTAGTGCATGAAGCATATTTTCCATTTGAAAGACAGCTGGTAATGATTCAACAAGAATGATTGCCTTGATGATGTTAGAGTCTTTTAAATTCAAATATTCTCTACTTTCTTCAAAAATTTCCTTGTATAAAGAAGCTTCTGAAACACTTTCCAATTTTGGTAAGTAAAAATAAACACCCTGATTGTTCTGAAATTGAGCTTGTCCGCAATAAAAAATTGTTAATGAAGTACCAAGTAAAGTTGCAGAAATAGGTTTGCCATCGATTGTTACTTCATGTTCATCTAAATGTAGTCCTCTTTCACGGTGCATGAAAAATGGTAGATCGCCAGGTTGTAATTTGTAATGCCTATTTCTTTCAGCATCTATCACTTCTAAAGTTTTGTTGGCAGCAGATAATCTGTTTTTAGCAGAATTAATGGTATCTTCTAGAGTATGTCCACCTGAATCTTCATCGTCATCCAGATACCCCACAGCTCTTTCCCCTTCAGGACCAGGATTTAATGCATTTATCATCATTGATGCAATAGATGATGGGCCAGAGATTTCTATCCCCGGCTTTTTCAAATCTTGAGGAATTTCTTCTACAAACCAATCTTTAGTATTAATTTCTGAAATTGGAAGTTTTAATGTTTCGATACCATTCTTATGGGCTTTTTCTAACTGATTAATTCTTTCTTTTCTTAGAATTTTTATTTGGGCAGAGAATTTATCATGTAAATGAGTTAAATAATTGAGATAGCTCTCGGTAAATAATTCATTTATTCCCTGGATTTCAGGAAATTGAATTCTAGATGTCATGTGCAGTACCTGTTTTATCTTTTGTAATTAAATGTGAATAGTTTTGTCTAAGTTTTTCCATTTTAGGGTTAATAATAAATTGGCAGTAAGGCTGATATGGATTATTTTGATAAAAAGACTGATGATAATCCTCAGCGATATAAAAATTTCCTATTTTCATTACTTCAGTAACAATTTTATTTGAAAAAAATTGCTCCTCATCTAAGTATTTGATAGTTTCAAGAGCTATCTGTTTTTGTGATTCATCATGATAGAAAATTACGGATCTATATTGAGTTCCTACATCTCCGCCTTGTCTATTGAGAGTGGTGGGGTCATGATGCGCGAAGAAAATTTCTAATACAGTGTCAAAATTTATAGTCTCGGGATTGAATGAAACACGGACTACTTCGGCATGACCTGTTGTTTCATTGCATACCTCTTGGTATGTAGGGTTTTCTGTCGTTCCCCCACTGTAGCCTGACACTACGCTTATAATGCCTTCAATGTTTTCAAATACTGCTTCGATACACCAAAAACACCCTCCGCCCAAAGTAACTATTTCTTCTTGTGCCATATTGTCACCATTTAAGAGTTTTAAAAATCCGGATTTTGATTATAACTGTAGGTTGATGTTTGTTAAAGGAATTTTTTAATCATTTGATTAAACTCTTCCAAATTGATCAACTTATTGGTTTGATCTGTTTTCAAAATGTTTGAATTTAATTGTTCTGTAGGCACGCCATTTTTTAATGCTTCCATAGTTTCATATACAGATTTTAGTCCGGCGTAAAAAGGTAAGTGTCCCTGGAGTGCAATTTTTACTCCAACTGAAGAAAGAAATGTTTTTTTGCTAATTTCTTCAGTTAAATTTCCTAATAGAATAGGAATATTAATTTCTGAAAAAATTTCTTTTAATTCTTCAATTTTTGTAATTCCTGTGAAAAAGATTCCATCAGCGCCTAATTTCTCATATTCCTTAGCTCTATTAATTCCTTCAGCTAAGGAGTCAATTGATACAGCACTTGTTCTTGCTATTATTGATAGTTGTGAATCTTTTCTTGCATACAAAGCTGCATTAATTTTACCTTTTCCTTCATCTAAACTTATTAGTCCTTGTGAAGTTTCATTAAAACTGATTGGCAGTTTGGTATCTTCAATTGTGATAGCAGATACACCCGAATTCTCTAATTCTTCTATTGTTCTTGAAACATTAAGTGCATTTCCATAACCATGATCAGCGTCTACCATTAGAGGTAAATCTGATGCCCTGCAAATTCTTCTTGATTGTTCTGCAAATTCTGAAAGAGTGAGAAGAATATAATCAGGGCTTCCTAAAACTACTGCAGATGCAATAGATCCAGCAAACATTCCTACTTCAAACCCTAAATCATGAGCCATTCTAGATGAAATTGGATCAAATACAGAAGCAGGAAAGATACATTCTTCTCCTTTTAGAATATTTTTAAAGGATTCTCTTGGAGAATTTACTGGCATATATTATTTGATGCCTAGTTCTTTTCTGAGATCAGTTATTGTTTCAGCTCTGCTTCTCGTAGGAGTTCTCTTACGCATGCCAATAGGTAGGTTTTCAACTTCAGCATTTACTTTAACGGCTACAAAGACAGGTCCTTCAACGGACATAATTTCTTCCATACTTGTAGAGAGGTCTTCTAAGTCATCAAAATTATAAGTTTTTGAGTATCCAGCACCTGCAGCCATTTGAGCGTAATCAATATTTTCTGAGTTTGGTACTGGTTGCCCACCTGTAGTGGCATAGCATCCATTGTCTAACACAAAATGAACAAAGTTTTTAGGTTGTTTCCCTGCTATTGAAGCTATTACTCCTAGATTCATTAGCAAGGCTCCTTCTGAGTCAAAATGGACAACTTTTTCATTTTTTAAACCTAAAGCTAGTCCAAAAATGGCTGCTGTAGATTGACCCATAGCACCCCCTAGCATGATGTCTCTGTTTTGATTGGTGGTAATATCACGCCAATGTTTTCCTGATGTACCCTGAACAGACACTATTGCATTTTCTCTGTGCTTTTGGAATTCTTCAAATACTTTTTTTGCTTCAATCATGCTTTTCTCTCCAAATAATTTAATTAACGATTAAACCCGTGATACTCGTCTCCGACTAGTACTACTACAGGTTTTTTTAATGACTGTGATTCTTCAAAAGCTTCAGAAATCCTTGGACCATCGGCGTCATGTTCGACTAAGTAATAATTGATTCTGAAGGCATTTAAAAATGGTTCAGTGTAAGTGGCTGCAGAGTCGGGTGTATGTCCTTTTCTTGTCCATCCTCTATACCCAACAACCATCAACAGAGGGAACCCGGCATCTAGTGCCATTCCTCTAATAGAGTCGCCAGATTCTAGCATTCCAGTATTTTGTATTAGTACAACTGGAGTTTTACCCGCTATATTTAAGCCTAAGGCTACTGCCATGGATTCACCTTCTCTTGATACAGGAACTACATCTAGCCAGTCTTGTTGTTCCATTAACTCATAAAGATAGTTTGTCTCACTATCGGGAATAGTAATAATGTGGGTCACCCCATTTTTTTTAAATTCCTCTATAAGAGTTTCTGGTCTTAAAATTTCTACTTGTTGTTCAACCATTCTTTCACCTTTATTTTTTATGTGATTTGAGTGAGCGTAGTATAGCGTACTAAAACAATGATGTCTTGTTTAAAAATTCATACAAAATAACAATGGAATTAAATGCAATATAAAGATTCATGAATTATTATTACTGATAATAAAATCTGTAATGAGATCAAACTAATATTATGAAACCTAGACAAAGATCCTCAAGAAACCCTGTTTTTACCTGGAAATACACTATGTTTTATGGGTGGTGGTTAGTTATATTAGCTTTATTTTTGAATTCAGTTACAGGTACTCCTGCTTTTGGAGCTATAGGTGTTTGGATTGATTCACTTGAATCAGAATTTGGATGGAGTAGAACGCAACTTTCTTGGGCATTTTCAATAGGACAATTAGAAGGAAGTTTGATTGGACCTATTATTGGAGTTCTAGTAGATAAATTCGGTTCTAAGAAAGTTGTATTGGGAGGTGTGATGTTATGTGGGATCGGATTTGCACTTTTGAGTTTTACTCAGTCTTTACCAATGTTTTATGTTTCATATGGAATTTTGATGATGGGGGCATCAGGTGGAGGATGGCTGCCGATGATGACAGTCATCAATAATTGGTTTAATAAACGTCGAAGTATGGCTATGGGGTTTGGGTCTGTTGGATTTTCTTTTGGTGGATTTTTGATGGTTCCAGCTCTTGCTTGGTTGGTGATGCCAGAAAATGCAGGATGGAGATTGACATCATTGGGTATAGCGATCTTCTACTTTTTGATAGCCATTCCTGTGTCAAAATTAATTAGAAATCTTCCTGAAGAATATGGAGAAATTCCTGATGGAAAAGAATATGTGCAAAAGAAAATTGCTTCTGAAGCATCTTTTACTTCTAATATCAATGATTTAGATAAGTTAGATTTGGGAATTGTACGAATTCTTAAGACTCCGGCATTTTGGATAGTTTCTATCAGTCATGCATGTTCAACAATGTTAATAGGCACCATGACGGTTCATTTTATTTTGGCATTACGTGATCAAGGTATTCCAGTAAATATAGGTGCTTGGGTTTGGGGGTTCACATTATTGGTTTCTGGAGGAGGTCAAATTTTTGGTGGATTTATTGGTGATAGATTTCCCAAAAATATAGCTCTGTGTATTTTTGGATGTATTCAGTCTTGTGGGGTGATTTTTTCTACTTTTATTACGTCAATTTATTGGACGCCAATTTTTGTGATTGTGTATGGTCTAGGATTTGGAGCTAGGATCCCATTAGGAACAGCTATTCGTGGAGAATATTTTGGTAGAAAATCTTTTGGAAAAGTATTAGGTCTATCTATGGCACCAATGTCAATTATGATGATGATAGGGCCATTGTTTGCAGGCAGAATGTATGACATAACTGGCAGTTATCATATTGCTTTTTATGTTCTAGCGGGGGTAGCAATTGCAGGTAGTTTGGGATTTTTATTTGCTAAAAAACCTGAATTTAAATAGTAATTATTTTGACCAGTTATCTCTTAAAGTTGCAGTACGGTTAAATATCAAATTCTCTGAAGTGGAATCTTCATTGTCTACACAAAAAAATCCAACCCTTTCAAATTGAAATAAATTTCCAGACTCAGCTTTTTCTAGCTCATGTTCAAGTTTTGCTGATTTGATAATTTCTAATGAATTAGGATTGAGAATTTTATCTAATGATTCTTCAGAAGGAATATCTGGGTTAGGTTCAGAGCATAATCTATCAAATAATCTAACTTCTGCATTTAGGTTTTTAGAGGCACTTACCCAATGAATTGTTCCTTTCACTTTTCTTCCATCTGGAGTATTGCCACCCCTAGTTTTTGGGTCATAAGTACATATTAATTCTATGATTTCACCTGAATCATGATGCTTTTTGACCTCAATGCATTTAATGATATATCCATATCTTAGGCGTACTTCTTTTCCTGGGGATAATCTGAAAAATTTTGGTATTGGATCTTCCATGAAGTCATCTTTTTCTATATAAATCTCTTTAGTAAAAGGAACTTTTCTACTTCCAAAAGTTTCATCTTTAGGGTGATTAGGTGCTTCAAGCCAATCTGTGTTGTCTGCATCAAAATTTTGTATCGTAATTTTTAAAGGGTTTAGGACTGCCATTCTTCTTTCAGCTTTTGAATTTAAATCTTCTCTAACACAATGTTCTAGTAATGCTATGTCAGCAATATTTTCCCTTTTTGTGATACTTACTCGAGAGCAAAAATCTTTGATGGCTTCAGGGGTGTAACCCAATCTCCTCATTCCGGACAATGTTGGCATTCTGGGATCAGTCCAGCCGGAAACTTTATTTGAATCGACTAATTTTAGTAAATTTCTTTTACTCAGAATTGTGTGACTTAATGAAACTTTCCCGAATTCAATTTGTTGAGAGGGAAATGAGTCTAATTCTTTTAAAAACCAATCATATAATGGACGATGAGCCTCATATTCTAAAGTGCAAAGTGAGTGTGTTACTTTTTCTATAGAATCACTTAAGCCATGAGCAAAATCATACATGGGATAAATTTTCCATAGATCACCAGTTTGATGATGTGTAGAGTCTATGATTCTATACATAACTGGATCTCTCATATTGATGTTAGGTGAAGTCATGTCAATTTTCGCTCTTAGGACACGTGATCCAGCTTGAAATTCTCCATTTTTCATAGCTGTAAATAAGCTTAAATTTTCTTCAACACTTCTTGATCTATTTGGACTATTTATACCAGGTTCGGTAAGAGTGCCACGATTATTTCTGATTTCTTCAGAATTTTGATCATCCACATAAGCCTTATGGAGCTTAATTAAATTAACTGCAAATTCAAATAGTTTTTGAAAATAGCCTGAAGTGTAAAACTCATTATCTTTCCAATCAAATCCAAGCCATTGAATATCTTCTTTAATTGAATTTACAAATTCTAAATTTTCTTTTGTAGGATTGGTGTCATCAAATCTTAAATTACACCTTGCATTTGAAAATTCTTGTGCAATACCAAAATTTAAACATATTGATGTTGCGTGACCTATATGTAGATACCCGTTAGGTTCTGGAGGGAATCTTGTTATGATTTGATCAAATTTTCCATTCTTTATATCTTCAGAAATTTGATTTCTTATGAAGTCTGTATTTTCAGTCATAATAATTGTTTGAGATTAATTAGAAGGGGTGATAAATGTATTGTTTCTGTACCACTTCAATTCCTCTACGCTTTCTTTGATATCATCCATTGCTAAATGAGTGTTTTTTTTGATAGGTATATTAATATTAGGATACCATCTTGCTACTAATTCTTTGACAGTGGAAACATCAATCATTCTGTAATGTAAGAATTTTTCTAATTCTTGCATTTCTTTTCTGATAAATCTCCTGTCAGTAGAAATTGAATTTCCGCACAAAGGTGAAGTGTTTTCATTCACCCAATCTTTTAAAAAATTTAATGTCATTTGTTCAGCTTCAAGTATAGAAATGTTGGATTCTTTTACTTTTTTGAGTAAGCCGGATTTTGTGTGCTGATCTAGAGACCATTCGTTAATATTTTCTAGTTCTTTTTCAGTTTTTTTAATTACAATTTGAGGCCCTTCAGCAAGAATTTCTAATTCATTATTTGTTACTAGTGATGCTATTTCGATTATTTGATGTTCATCTTCTAGTCCTGTCATCTCTAAATCAATCCAAACTAAATTGTTACTTTTATCAATTTCCATGTTTCCTCTTAATTATCCAAGTTAGTATAAAGATAGTGGTAAGGTATCAATATGTCTATAAATAAAAACCAGAAAATCAATCCCTTTTCATATTGGGTGATTCCTGACCATTTGGTTGCAGGAGAATATCCAGGAAATCAATTTTCAAAAAATATTAAAACTTTTTCGGGTACAATTCTTCACTTGATTAATGCTATTTTTAAGTCTAAAAAATTTATATGGAACTCTGCTCAAAAGAAAATCGGGAATTTATTGGATCTTGGAGTTGTTGTTTTTGTTGATTTGACTGAACAAGGTGAGAGGATTTCATATCAACCAATATTACATAAAGAACGTAGAAGAAGAGCTGTTTCCACTCAACACATCAGATTCCCTGTAACTGACAGATCTGTTCCTTTGGTTGAAGAAATGAAAGAAATCTTGGATTTTATAGATAGTGAGATTCAATCAAAAAAAATAGTTTACTTACATTGCTTTAGAGGTTTGGGAAGAACGGGTACTACTATTGGGTGTTATTTAGTTAGGCATGGTTTGTCAGGAGAAGAAGCGTTAAATAAAATTGATGAATTAAGAAATAATGTGGCAGGTAATTTCAGAGATTCTCCAGAAACAGAAGAACAAAAAACATTTGTATTAAATTGGAAAGAATAAAGGAGTTGTTATGGAATCCAAGAATAAAGTAGCTGTAGTTACTGGAGCAGGGTCGGGCGTAGGTAAAAGTGCTGTAATGCATTTATTGAAAGATGGGTATTCGGTTGCGTTGGCAGGTAGAAGACAAGAAGTATTGGATGAAACTATTGAAGAATCTGGTGTTTCTAAAGATAAAACAATTGCTATTTCTACAGATGTAGGCGATGCAGATTCAGTGAAAAATTTGTTTTCATTAGTACTAGAAAAATTTGGTAGATTAGATGTTTTGTTTAATAATGCTGGAATTGGTTCACCTAGAATGCCGATGGAAGATATGCCTTTGGCTGATTGGCAACGGGTAGTGGATACTAATTTGACAGGTAGTTTTTTATGTTCTCAGGAAGCCATTAAAATTATGAAAAACCAATCTCCGATTGGTGGAAGAATTATTAATAATGGATCAATTTCTGCCCATGTTCCTAGGCCAGATGCCGTTGCTTATACAACTACTAAACATGCTATTACCGGATTAACCAAGCAAATTTCACTAGATGGTAGGAAATTTGATATAGCTGCTAGTCAGATAGATATTGGAAATGCTGCTACTCCAATGACTCAACGAATGAGTAATGGAGTACCTCAGGCTGATGGAGAAATGAAAGTAGAACCAACATTTGATGTAGAGCATGTTGGCGAAACTGTACTTTATATAAGTAATTTACCATTAAGTGCAAACATACAGTTTATGACCATAATGGCTACTAAAATGCCTTATATAGCTAGAGGCTAGTTTATAAAGTTTTTTTGTCTATGTATCCCTGAGAAATTCTGTCGATCATGATTGCTAGAATTACAATTGCGAATCCTGCAACTACTGCTTCTCCTTCTCTCAGTTGGCCCATAGCACGAAGAACCTCAGTTCCAAGTCCTCCTGCTCCTACCATTGCAGCTATAGTGGACATTGCCAATGCCATCATTACTGTTTGGTTAATTCCGGCCATAATTGTTGGAATAGCCATAGGGATTTGTATTTTTAAGAGTAATTGCAAATCATTTGATCCAAATGATTTGCCAGCTTCCACTACAGATTCGTCTACTTGTCGAATTCCTAAATTTGTTAATCTTATACAAGGTGGAATTGCATATAAAACTGTAGCTAGTATTGCAGCAACATTTCCTAATCCAAATAACATGATTCCAGGAACTAAATAAACAAAGCTAGGCATAGTTTGCATGGCATCCAATACTGGCCTCATGACAGTGTCGGCAATTTCATTTTTTGCCCCTAAAACTCCTAACGGTATTCCAATTAGTATGGAAATTAGGACAGCAACAAGCATAATTGCTACAGTAACCATTGTTGGTTCCCATAAGTTTACTATTGCTAAAAGAGTTAATCCGATTACACAAAAAATCCCAATTTTGTAAGAGGCAACTCTCCATGCAAGTAAAAAAATGGAAATCATAGTTATAGGCCATGGAACCCAAACTAAGAACTTGCTCATTTTGCCAAGAAAGTATTTTAGATTGTCACTAATGTAGTCGAAAAACCATCCGTAATTTATAATGGTCCATTCTATTGAGACATCAATACCTTTTTCCAAATGTTTACTTATATCAACTGGGAAATCTGTAAGGAAGTCTAGTTTGAAAAAATGAATCAAATAAGAATTTGCCAATAGTATTATCAATAGAGAAATAATACCTAAAATTGTGGAAGTGTTTTTATTCAGTTTCATTTGTGTAAATTGTTAAGCTCCGACAGCTTGTAGTTCTTCAAATCTTTTTCCAGTAATACCTTCAGTGAATTCAGCCACAAAGTCATCAGCTGGTTTATTAATGATTTCTAATGGGGTTCCCAGTTGAATGATTTCACCGTCACGCATAATAGCAATTTTGTCGCCAACAGAAACAGCTTCTTCTAAGTCATGGGTTATAAAAACCATGGTTTTATGAATTTCTTGTTGTAAAGAAGTTAATTCTTTTCTCATTTGTCTACGAATAAGTGGGTCTAGTCCACTAAATGGTTCGTCCATTAACATGATTTCGGGGTTTACTGCTAATGCACGCGCAATTCCAACTCGTTGTTGCATACCTCCACTTAGTTCGTAAACTCTTGATTCGCCCCACCCATCTAGTCCTACGAGGTCAAGCATTTCTTCAGCTGTAGAGTATCTTGATTCTTTATCTATACCACGTATTTCTAATCCAAATGCGGCATTGTCTAGGACGTTTCTATGGGGGAGTAGTCCAAATTGTTGGAAAACCATTGCTACTTTGTTTCTTCTGAATTCTCTTAGTGAATTTTCATCGAATTCAACTATATCTTCTCCATCAATTAAGATGTGCCCGTCTGTAGGATCGATCAATCTTGTTAAGCACCTAACTAATGTAGATTTACCGCTACCAGATAAACCCATCACTACAAATGTTTCGCCTTTATTTACAGTGAAAGATACATCTCTGAGAGCAGTGATTAAATCAAGTTCAGATTGAATTTCAGATCTACTTAAATTAATAAATGCTTCATCAAACACTTGATTTGGGTTTTTACCAAATACTTTCCAAAGATTTTTTACTTCAATATGTGTTTCTTTCATATTTCACCTGAAATTTAACAAAAAGGGCCGCGAATTCGCGGCCCTTTAATGTTGAATATTTAAGCTTTATTTTTAGGCTTCAATTATTCGGCCGCTAGAGCTGATAGTACGCCATCTAAAACATCTGATGGAACCCAACTATGCCAATTTTCACTACTGTTTAAGTAGGATATGGCTGTTGCTTCAAATGCTTCTTCAGCACTATCGTAATCGTCAGAGATTTCTGAATAGAATCCTTCAGCTAATAATTGGTTTCCAGCAGACCAGTCCCAAGCTTGAAAGAATGGGATCAAGTATGGTGCATCATCAACCAAGTCAGTATTCATGGCAATCATAACTTCTGCAGCTGGGAATGCACATCCGTGAACTGGGTCATTATTTGGGCATTCAGATGGGTCTGGTTGATCAAGATCAACAACTTTTCCATCTGCATGTCCAAGGTCAAGCATTAAAGCTGTAGGACCCCAGTAATAGAATAGTATTGGTTCTTCTTTAGTAAAAGCACCTTCAATAGCAGCAGCTAAAGCACCAGAAGTTCCTGGGTCTAAGAATTTTACGTGATCAGATAATCCGTAATTAATAACTTGCCCATCACCACTGTCGTTACCTAATTGAACTCCATTACATCCCCAACCTGACATACAACCGTATAGTACAGCCTTTCCATCGCTATCAGGTTCTGCAAAAAGAGCTTTGTATTTTTCATCTTTTAGGTCTTCTACTGAGTCTAGGTCAGGATTAGCCTCTTGGACGTAAGCAGGTATTAAAAATGAGCTCTGCCAGTTATCTTCTAAACTTTTCCCAACTGGAATTACTTCCCCAGCTTTAATTCCTTCATTCCAAGCATCATTTTGGTTAGGTAACCAAATTTCCATAGTGACATCTATATCACCTTTTCTAAGTCCCTGAAATAAAGGTACAGTTGCACCTTCAATTTGAGATGTTTCGTGGCCGTAGCCGTTTTCAATGATATACCTGGCAACGGCGTTTTGAATAAGTGCGCTGTTCCAGTTAAGTCCACCAAAAACTATCTCTCGTTTAGGTCCTGCTGGTGGAGATACTTCAACAGTTACAATTTTTTCAACTTCTTTAATTACTTCAACTTCTTTGTCAACTTCTTTAACTACTTCAACTTCTTTAATTACTTCAACTTCTTTAATTACTTCTTGTATTACTACCTCAGGTTCTGTAGTGCTTGAACAAGCAATTGCAAAGACCATTGATAGTCCTAGAAGTGTCATTATCGATACATATTTCATTTTTTGCTCCTTGATTGGTTGAAATGCATGAGGTACCCATATAAATTCCAACAAAATACTAAAGATAGCGTTTCATCAGAAATGAAAAGAGGATTCAGAATTAAATCTGGTTTGGCCCTTGCCCGAGATAATCGGATGGGGGGTTATATAACAAGAAATGCCATGAAGGCAGCCAAAAGCGTCCTCAGTAGGGCGCATATAGGATCAAAATTAGCCGTTGGTTTGTTTTAAGATCCCACTATGAAGTTTAGGTTTACTCCCTCAACTAATTCACTCGACTAGGTGAATGAGCCGGGACAACTATAATAAAACATTAACATTTGGTCAAGTTAGTGCTTAGGCTTAGGAGAACAATAAAAAATTATTGCTGCAAAAATCATAAGCCATACTGACACCCACCATGCTGGATTATAAGATCCAGTAATATCTAGAACATAACCAGCTAAAGGGGCTCCAATTCCACCCAGTATTAGACTTATAGGCGTTACAAATCCACGTATTTGTCCTAAGTAGTCTCTGCCAAAATATTCTGCCCAAATATAGTTTTGGGTAAAGGAATTAATGCCGATTCCTGATCCGAAAATGGCCATTGAAAAAAACATCAGCCAGAATTCATGGGCATATATTGTCATTAAACTTGCGATGGAAAGCATGATAAATGCGGAAGCCCCGATTATTTTAGATGGAACTTTAGCCACTAATAATCCCCCTGCAAAACTTGCAATTCCTGCACATACCGCATCAAAAGCAGTAGCTAATGAAACTAAAGTTGGGTCCAATCCACGGTCCATAAATGCTGGAATCCTGTGCAGTGCAAATGTCAAAATTGCTAAATTTAAAATTGAAAAAGCTATAGTTAAAAGCCATAGTGAGGGAGTTTTTAAAGCTTTGTTTAGAGTAAATGAATATTCTTTTTGGTCTGCTTCTTCCAATGATTGTGCAGATAAATTTGATTTTCCATCAGGTAGAAGGCCAATGTCTTCAGGTTGTCGTCTGACAAATATAATAGATATGGGACATACTAAAATGATTCCCAAAATTCCTAAAATAATCCAAGTTGATTCCCATGAATAGGTGTTAATCAAAATTTGAGTTAAAGGGATAAAAAGGGCTGCTCCTACTGAAATACCAATTGATGTTATGGCAAGAGCTTTTCCTCTTTTTTCTATAAACCATTTTGCTGGAGGTACAGAAGTTACTATAGCTCCTGGCCCTGCAACGCCAACTAGTCCCATAAATCCAAAAACTAGAATTAGTTGCCATGAATCTTTTACTAGACTTAATAAAATCATGGATATCCCTGTAACTAATATGCATATAGCTAGGATCCATCTTGCTCCATATTTGTCTAGTAAGTTTCCTAAAAGAGGGCTGGTTGCAGCGCTAGAAAAGCTTCTTATTGTAGAAGCCCAGCCAAATGAGGCTCTGCTAATTCCTAATGAATCTCCCATTGGTTTGATGTATAAACCAATATTCAGAGCTCCCATGCCCATGCCAACTGCATTCGCAATTGCCATTACAGCAACAATTACCCAGCCGTAGTAGAAAGATGATTTTTGAAGTTTCCTCAATTACAAAGATCCGTCTATAACAATATCCAATAAGTATGGGCCATTAAATTCAGTGGCTCTTTTTATTGCAGCAGCAATTTCTGAAGGGTCAGTAATTCTTTCGCTGGTAATACCCATACCTTGAGCTATTTCTGTAATGTTAAAAGGAGTGTCGAAATTTGAATATAAAAGATTTTCTCCAGCAGTTTCACTTAAATCTAGGACATCTTTTTGATATATATTGAAATTAACTTTGAGGACACGATACATTCCATTATTGCAAATAATGAATTTACACGGAATTTTGTCATTTGCTGCTGTCCATAAGCCTTGTATGGTCATCATTGCACTTCCGTCGCCAATAATTCCAAAAACTGGTTGATTAGGGAATGCACATTGAGTTCCCATGGTTGCACCGATACCGCCTCCAATTGATTGGCCTCTTACTCCACGCAAATCATCTCTTTTTTCTGCTTTAATAAAATTCCTTAAAGCACCTCGGTTACTAATTGCATCATCAACAACTATGGCATTTTCTGGTAATGCATTTGCTATTTCATGCATCATCCTTGCTGGTGACATGGGAGTTGAGTTCCAATTTTCTTGAGATTCAACTAAAGATTGATAGGATTTTCTTCTGTTTAGAACTTCATTGGTAGTATTAATTTTTCTTGCAGTAAATTCTTTCGAATTTTGAGTTTTGATATTTTGAATTAGTTCAGATAAAGCAGTTTTACAGTTTGAAACTATACCTAAATATGTTGGTTCTGATTTACCAACTCGAGAATAAATAGGGTCAATATGTATTAGGTTAGCATTATCTTCAAGTATTACATCGCCCCAATAAAAAAGTTCGTCAAATGGGTCCATGCCAACTGCTAAGATTAGGTCATAATTTTTTAATTCATCTCTATTTTCTTTAGATCTTAAAGTATGAATCCCCATATATTGAGGATGAGATGAAGGAAACGACACCTCAGCTCCTCGCGATTGATAAACTGGAAGCCCAATTAATTCTGCTAATTCAATAGCTTCATTATTTGCCTGATCGTCAGATACTCTGTCACCTAGTATTAGGAGAGGGTTTTTTGAATTAATTATTTTTTCTGCAGTTAGTTTTATAGCCTCTGGATCAGGTAATACATTGTCAAATTTTTGATTGGAGTGAGTGATAGTCATTTCAGCCATTCCTTCTAAGGCGTTAGACGTGAACCCTACATATACTGGGCCTTTTGGGTGACTGTTGGCTTCGTTGAAAGCTCTGCGAAGAGCACTTGGGATTTGGTCAGGCAAATCGCATTCTACTGCCCATTTTGTCACAGGGCGTACGAGCTCTGCTAAGTCTGTTTTTGTCTCATTGATTTTTCTTGAATCGTAATTTGCTGAAGTTACAACTAAGGGAGTCCCGGTATTTAAAGCGTCTAGCATTAAAGCAATGCCATTTGCTAAGCCACTATCTACATGAAGGCTTACAAACCCTGTAGAATTTGTTGACCTTGCATACGATTCTCCCATTCCCATAGCTACACTTTCTTGAAGTGCCATAATATATTTAAAATTAGGGTAGTCTCCAAGCATGTCTATTAAGGGCCCCTCGCTAGTTCCAGGGTTACCGAAAATATATTGAATATCCTGCTCTTTTAAAGTTTCTAGAATTGCTTGTTTACCAGTCATAAGTTTTCGCATGTTTATTTCTCCGTAAGGTTTCACATATCTTATTCATAATTGTTAGTTGAGCCAAGTGAGTAGAGGAAGATATTTTTTAAAAAATAATTATTTTCATTACTAACATAAATATAACTGCAATCGTATTAAGTTTATTGTATTTCTAAATGATTGACATTTTGTTCTGATATATATATATTCCCCCCATAATTTATATCCGGTTTTGAAATACTTTTCTTTTTGATTTAATTTAACTGAATTTAATTTATCCAAATGCACAGTTGTTAAGAAGGAAAGTATTTCAAACTAGGAATTAATAAGGAGATTTATAATGCTAAAAAGCACTTGGAAATTGATAGCAGTCACTATGATTGCTTCTGTTGCTATGGTTGCGTTGGCTGCTTGTGGATCTGATGACTCTTCATCAGCCGCCTCAGCCCCAGCAGCCCCAGCAGCCCCTAAGGCAGCAGCTGCTGCCTCTGGAAGTAGCTCAGCTCCGTCAGCTCCAGCAGCCCCTGCATCTGCAGCAGCCCCTGCAGCAGCCGCTGCTGCTGCTTCTGCTGCTGCAGCACCCGCTGTTGCTGCTTCAGGAGGAGCTGCAGATGAAGCAGTAACTATTACTGCTGTATTAGATAACGTAGGAGCAGCTCAGTTCAGAATGTCAAAAGGCATTTGGCCTGACGTTATGTTCCATGGTTATTTTGGTTTCTTAGAGCCAATGTTGAGTTGGAATGAAACATATGATGAAGACGGAAACCCTCTAAGAGGTGTTGGAGGAGCACTTGCTGATACATGTGCTAAACCTCACTTAGTAATGAGTTGGGAATGGGATCTTCCAGCAAAAGGTGGCGGAACAGTAACTCAACCAGGTCTAGGTCTTGATCTATCTGCTGTTGATCTTAGTGATCCTGACAACCAGGGTGTTATGAGATGGACAGTTAGAGAAGGTGTTGATTTTTACAAAAGTCAAAATGGTGAACTAATTAGGGTTGGGGAAATGACAGCTAAAGACGTAGCTTGGTCTGCTAATGATGCTGGATCAGATAATACTGATACCGCAAACTCTAACTCTTCTCAAGCATATGAGTATTACAAGAGATGGGAAGCTGTTAGTGATTATGTAGGTGAAACACCTGCTCGTGCATTCACAGCTGACGGACTTCAAGACTTTTCATCTGAATGTTGGGACGCAGTATTCGTTACTTCAAAACAGATTCAAGATGACTATGGTGATTCTTTTGGAATTTACCACGGAACCGGACCATTTGTTGTACATGACTGGAAGCCTAGTGAAAGAATCGAGGCAGAGTCTCGAGTTGATCACTGGAAGAACAGTCCTGCATTCGACAAAATGGTTTACTTACAAGCTAATGAAGCTCAACAGAGATCTGCTATGTTGCAGACTGGTTTAGCTGACATTGGTCAGTCCTCTATTCAAGACGTTGGAAAATTAGAATCTGAAGGATTTGTTTTCAATGCTGGAATGGACGCTATTATTGGTAACTTCATGTATTTTGCTGGAAACTTCTGGTCATATACTGACCCAGTAGAAGGTGGAAATATTATTAGAGATGGATTCTTACCTTCTGATAAGTATCCATGGATTGGTGATCCTAGAGTCGAATGTGAAGGTATCGATCGATCAGACCCAGCTATCCAAGACACTCCAGGTGCAGGATGTACAGCTACAGGGTTTGACTATTCAGATACAGAAAGATTCTCTTATGAGACAACTAGCATGGAAAATGCTAGAAACTTCAGAAAGGCTTTAGCTCTTTCTATTGATCGACAATTGATAGCTGACTCAGTTACTGGTGGATGGGGATCTCCTATCTACGGTGGTGGAAGCAGCTGGGGTGTTCCAATTCACCAATTGCACCCTGAATACAAAGCTAAATGGGACGTTGCTTTTGATCCTGACCTAGCTGCAGAGCACCTAGCACTATCTGGTGTACCTGAAGGATTTGAATTTGAATTCTTCTGTTCACAAGGTAATGGAACTTCATTAGAAGTTTGTGAGGCTGTTACAGGACAGTGGAGAGAGAATTTGGGAATTAATCCAACTATAGATAGTTCTCAGTATTCATCACGTCGTCCAACTATGTTGGGTCGTCAGATTCATGTTCCATGGATGACAAAATGGGGACCAACTAGTAAGCAAGGTCGATTATCATCTGGTGGAGGAACTCTAGGTGGAGGATTGTGGCCACTTCCTTCTGGTGGATATAACGCCGGTATTGAAGATAACCGAAACTGGCAAGGCAGAGAGGATACACGTGTTCAAGAAAAAGGTTCTGCAGAGAACTTGGCTACACGTGCAGCTCAATTTGATTTCCAATTCCATCAACAATTAGGTGTTGGTACAGTAGAGGTTCCACTTCTATATGGAGTTAATCCAGACACTATTGGTAGCTGGGGTTTGAGGCCAATCGAGGTTGTGAACTCATTTGATACTATTGTCCCTAAATAGATATCTAGTTACATAATCTAGAAATTAACCGTTGCATTTCATTATTGAGGTGCAACGGTTTTTTTATGTTATTAATGTTTATATATTTTTAATTGGGTTTTTAAGGTATGATTTAAGGGTTGCGACATTTAATAAATATTTAACATATGCTAATAAGTTTAAAAACTCATTATTCGCTGGAATAATAATTGACATATAGAAATTTTATTGTTTAAATATCGTTTCAAATTAACAATGAACTCTTTGCTACTGTGTAGTTGAGAGTGATTTGTGTGTTTGGGTAAATTAAATTTGGTTAGATTAATCAAAAAGGAGAGTTCTTTATGCTAAAGAGCATTTGGAAATTTGTAGCAGTCTCTATGATCGCTACAGTTGCTATTGTTGCGTTGGCTGCATGTGGTTCAAGTGAACCTGCACCAGCTCCACAACAATCTGCTAACTCAGGAGCTAATGTTGGTGGCGCTAATACAGCCCCTGCAGCAGCACCTGCAGCACCAGCAGCAGCCCCAGCAGCACCTGCAGCCCCAGCGGCAGCAGCACCTGCAGCAGCAGCCCCTGCCCCGGCAGCGGCAGCAGCACCTGCGGCTACAGCTTCAGCAGTAACAATGACTGCTGTATTGGATAACGTAGGAGCAGCTCAGTTCAGAATGTCTAAAGGCATTTGGCCTGACGTTATGTTCCATGGTTATTATGGTTTCTTAGAGCCAATGTTGGGTTGGAACGAAGCCTATGACGAAAATGGAAACCCTATTGTTGACAGGTCACTATCTGACTCTTGTGCAGCACCACACTTGATTACAAGTTGGGAATGGGATCTTCCAGCGACAGCTGGCGGAACAGTAACTCAACCAGGTCTAGATCTTGATCTATCTGTTGTTAATCTTGATGATCCTGACAATCAGGGTGTTATGAGATGGACAGTTAGAGAAGGTGTAGATTTTTACATGAGTGACGACGGTGCTATGAAGAAAGTTGGTCCTATGACAGCTAAAGACATAGCTTGGTCTGCTAACGATGCTGGATCAGATAATACTGATACTTCTAACTCTAACTCTTCTCAAGCATTTGAGAACTACAAGAGATGGGATGCTGTTAGTGATTATGTAGGTGAAACACCTGCTCGTGCATTCACAGCTGACGGACTTCAAGACTTTTCATCTGAATGTTGGGACGCAGTATTCGTTACTTCAAAACAGATTCAAGATGACTATGGTGATTCTTTTGGAATTTACCACGGAACCGGACCATTTGTTGTACATGACTGGAAGCCTAGTGAAAGAATCGAGGCAGAGTCTCGAGTTGATCACTGGAAGAACAGTCCTGCATTCGACAAAATGGTTTACTTACAAGCTAATGAAGCTCAACAGAGATCTGCTATGTTGCAGACTGGTTTAGCTGACATTGGTCAGTCCTCTATTCAAGACGTTGGAAAATTAGAATCTGAAGGATTTGTTTTCAATGCTGGAATGGACGCTATTATTGGTAACTTCATGTATTTTGCTGGAAACTTCTGGTCATATACTGACCCAGTAGAAGGTGGAAATATTATTAGAGATGGATTCTTACCTTCTGATAAGTATCCATGGATTGGTGATCCTAGAGTCGAATGTGAAGGTATCGATCGATCAGACCCAGCTATCCAAGACACTCCAGGTGCAGGATGTACAGCTACAGGGTTTGACTATTCAGATACAGAAAGATTCTCTTATGAGACAACTAGCATGGAAAATGCTAGAAACTTCAGAAAGGCTTTAGCTCTTTCTATTGATCGACAATTGATAGCTGACTCAGTTACTGGTGGATGGGGATCTCCTATCTACGGTGGTGGAAGCAGCTGGGGTGTTCCAATTCACCAATTGCACCCTGAATACAAAGCTAAATGGGACGTTGCTTTTGATCCTGACCTAGCTGCAGAGCACCTAGCACTATCTGGTGTACCTGAAGGATTTGAATTTGAATTCTTCTGTTCACAAGGTAATGGAACTTCATTAGAAGTTTGTGAGGCTGTTACAGGACAGTGGAGAGAGAATTTGGGAATTAATCCAACTATAGATAGTTCTCAGTATTCATCACGTCGTCCAACTATGTTGGGTCGTCAGATTCATGTTCCATGGATGACAAAATGGGGACCAACTAGTAAGCAAGGTCGATTAGGATCTGGTGGAGGAACTTGGGGTGGTGGAAACTGGCCAATCGCTTCTGGTGGTTATAACCCAGGATTAGAAGATAACGCTCAATTCGACCATAGAGAAGCTACTCGAAAAATGGAAAAAGGTTCTCAAGAGCAATTGGATTATCGTGAGGCTATTATGGACTTCGGATTCCATATGCAGCACGCAGTTGGTACAGTACAAGTTCCACTTCTATATGGAGTTAATCCAGATACTATTGGAGAATGGAAATTGAGGCCAATTGAAGTTGTTAACTCTTTTGACACAATCGTTCCTGCAAATTAACCTTTGCTAGGCACAAAATAGTAGTAGATTTTATTTACTACTTAGGATAGAATCGCTGCGAATCACTTAGTGGTTGGCAGCGATTCTTTTTAATAAAGAAACCACTGTTTTAACTAACCGATATGTAGAGGAGATCAATAAATGAGAACTTTTATCTTGAGGCGAATCATATTCATGATATTGTCTATTGTCGCCGCTACTTTAATCGTGTTTATTTTATCTAGGCTACAAGGTGACCCTCGATATTTAATGCTCAACACAGGCTATACAACTCCTGAAATTTGGGAAGAGTGGGGCCGTAAAATGCACTTGGATAAACCTGTAGCTATTCAGTATTTTTATTTTATGTATGATGGATTGATCAAATGGGATTTTGGTGTTTCGTTAAAAACCAGTATTCCATCTATGGAAATGGTTAGAGCTTTTGGCCCTGCTAGCTTACAATTAGGTCTTTCAGCGTTTGTATTCGTACTATTAACAGGTATACCTATAGGAATATTGTCTGCTGTTAAAAGAGGCAGTATTTGGGATGCTGTTGGTAGAACATTTGCTGTTTTCGGACAAGCCTTACCTCCTTTTTGGTTAGGAATAATGTTAATTTTGATTTTCTCAGTTAATTTGGACATATTACCTTCTGGTACTAGAGGTGAAGGTACAACAGGATGGGAAAAAGTTTCTTATTTCATCATGCCTGCTGTAACTTTAGGTTGGTTAGCTTCTGCTGGATTAATGAGATTAGTTAGATCTTCAATGTTAGAAGTATTAGATTCTGAATTTGTTAAATTAGCACGCGCTAAAGGTGCTAGTTCAAGAACTATTATTTGGAAACATGCATTTAGAAATGCATTGATTCCACCTCTTACTTTTGCAGCTTTAATTGTTGCTGGATTTATTGCAGGTACAGTGGTAACAGAAACTGTATTTGCTTGGCCTGGATTAGGATTTATGACATTCCAAGCAATTATTAATAATGATTTTCCTGTAATGATGGCTGCAGTTATGGTATTCACAGTGATTTACGTACTGACAGTATTCATTGTTGATATTCTTTACGCATTTATTGATCCAAGGATAAGGCACTCTTAATATGACAACACCAGCACATAAATTAACAGTTCAAGACATAGAAAATTTATCTATACAAACTACTTTTGTACAGAAAACATTAAACTTTGTTAGAAATTGGCCCGTAGTTCCCATGGCTATTTTGGCTGTATTTATTATTTGTGGAATATTTGCAGGTTTTGTAGCTCCATACGATCCCGAAGCAGATCAACTTAGAGCTGTATTAGCTCAACCGGCTTGGTATCCAGCTTGTGAAGAAGGTCAGTTAACGAATAAATTTATACCATGTAATACTAATGGCGTTGAATTGGGTCGTAACAAAGATGTTTACCATTTCTTGATTGGCGCTGATGCTTTAGGTAGAGATGTTCTTAGTAGAATAATTTTTGGTGCTAGAATATCTTTGCAACTTGCTGGTGTGGCTATTGTTGTTGGTACTCTTTTTGGTGCCACATTAGGATTGATAGCGGGTTATTTTGGTGGATTTGTCGATGAAGTTATCATGCGATTCACTGATATTTTCCAAGCTATTCCTTATTTGTTATTTGCACTTGCAGTTGTTCAGGTACTAGGTCAAAGTTTTGGTACGATTGTGTTTGTATTAGCTTTAACCTGTTGGCCAGGTATTACCAGATTAGTTCGTGGTCAAACTCTTCAAGTTAGAAGTTTTGACTACATAGCGCTAGCTAAAGTAGCTGGTGCTTCAACATTTAGAATTATGACTAAGCACTTGTTGCCTGCTGTAGCTAACACAATGGTGGTTGCTACAACGCTTCAAGTTGGTGCAGTAATTTTGACTGAAAGTATTTTGTCTTTCTTGGGTGCCGGTGTACCACCTCCCACACCTTCATGGGGTTCAGATATTTCAGCTGGTAGAGAATATTTAGGTTCTGCTTGGTGGATAGCATTTTTCCCAGGCATGGCTATTTTCTTAACTGTTTTGTCATTTAACTTCATAGGTGACTGGCTTAGAGATAGATGGGATCCTAGACTTAGACAATTATAGAATTTATAATTAATCTATAATTAATAGGTTAACTAGGAATACATATGTTTCATTGGGGAGTAGTTTTAATATTTGCTACTGCGGTTATTTTTATAGGTGCTTCAGCTAATATTCCATTTTTTGAACGTACCAATTATGCAACTACTCCAGAAACTAGAGAGGCTTTTAGAGTTTCAAACACTCCTGACATGTCAAGAACTGAAGCTATATCTGCTGTGAAGACATTTATTTCTGATTCATGTAATCCTGGTGATACATACCTGTCTGAGTTACCACCATTTGAAGCAACTTGGAAAAGGCAGCCTGGTGGTAATGATTTTCATCAACGTTTGGTTCATGAATGGACTGTAAAAGATCCGCTGACAAATAACTTTTGGAGATTATACGAAGATTCAGGATTCATAGTTTCTAAATTTGGTTCAGCGAATTCAACGTTGGTTGATTGCTCTAATATGGCGCAGAAAACTTTGGATGTAAAGTAAATTTATTTCAGTATTTCTCTAACATATAATTCATTTATATGTTTTTCTTCTAATCCTAGTAAATTGTTCAATATCTGATCCGTATCTTCACCAATCAATGGTGCTCTTTTGAAAATTGGTTCAGTATTCGAAATATTTATGGTTTCCTTGTGAACTGTGATGGTGTCGACTTCAGGATGAGAAAACTCGTGAACGTGACTTTCTGCGAATCCAGGATCATTCTCTAGTAAATCTTTTGTGGTTTGTATCACACCTGCTGGAATACCATTGGATTGTAACAATTTCATTAAAGGATATTCCTGTTGGTTTTTAGTCCAATTTTGAATGTGTTTATGGATTTCTGATTCAGATTTTTTGCGTCCTTCAAAGGTTTCAAAGTCTGGATTGTTTGCCAAAATTGGATTGTTCATTAAGTTAATTAATTGATGCCATTCTTTGTTATTTGTAATTGTGATAGCAATCCACCTGTCATTTCCTTCACAAGGGAAAACCCCATGAGGTGACATACTATTTGATGAATTCCCAGGTCGTTCTGGCACAATTTTATTAGCCGTGTATTCTAAAAAATTTGTCCCTAATAATGAGGCAGTAGATTCAGTTTGAGAAAGGTCTATAAATTGACCTTCTCCAGTATGGTTTCTATGTCTAATTGCAGCTAATATTGCTAATGCAGCATGATTGGGATTACCTGAAAAATCTGGGTAAAGTGATCCAGTTCCCACTGGAGGACGCTCAGGAAACCCAGTAATACCACTGATGCCAGCGCCAGCAATAATGTTAATTCCATTTCCTCCATATTCTTTATGAGGGCCATCACTTCCAGATGTTGGCATACTAATTAAAATAACGTCGGGTTTGATTTTTTTTAAGTTTTCGTAATCTAGTCCCCATTTGCCCATCCTATCTCCTCGGAAATTATTTGAGACTACGTCACTTATCTGTATTATTTGCTTAGCTAATTCAAGCCCCTCATCGGTACCTAAATTTAATGTAATGCTCCTTTTGGAAGTATTGATATCGTTGAAAACTCCAGCTACATTTGGACTTTCTTCTTTGAATGGTCTAGCTCCTACAACTCTAATTTCGTCGATTCTAGCTGTAGATTCAATCCTGATCACGTCTGCCCCAAAATTACCAAAAACTCTTGTAGCTAGTGGTCCTGCTATCATCCACCCGAAATCTGCAATTCTGATTCCTGATAAAGGTAGTTGTGGTTGATTATTCATAGAAAATCCTTTCTATTGATTTAGCCATTCGTTTAAAATTTGCTGAGTATTTTCTCCAACTTTGGGGGCTGGAGATTTAATTTTCCATGGAGTTTTTTTCATTTGATATGGAGCTCCAGGATAAGTGATTTCTGTGTTTAGATCTTGATGAAACACTTTTTCGAAATACCCTCTATAAATTAATTGTTCATCTTCAGTTAAATCTTTCACTGAATTGATTGGAAGCACCAAAATTTTTAATTTTTGAGCCGAATGATATATTTCTTGTTTTGTTAATTTTGCACAATGAGATTTCATAACGTCATTAATGTGGTTTTGAAAAAGGTTTCTAGTTTCATGATTTTCAAATTTAGGATCATCTAAATCTTGTTGAGAATCGTAATCTGATAACCATTTGACATAATTTTTCCAAGCGCCAGGTGGAGCTAAATGAGCAGCATGTGCTACCCACCCATCTTTACTTTCGTATAGGACTCTTGGGAAATTTCTATCTTCATCATATGAAGGCCCTTGGTCACTAAATGGGTGGTTAAGTCCGTTTCTGCCTCTGTTGATTCCATGCCAAGTGTAATAATTGAAATTCGCTGTTTGTAATGTTGACATAGATGCACATTCTTGGATGGATACTGATACATCTTTGCCAGTTCCTGTTAATTCACGTTCTAATACAGAAATCATAGTTCCTATTGCTGCATTGAGTGATGCCATATGATAGGCCTGTTCTCCTCCCATTTGATTGGGCGGGTCTTCTGGAAATCCTGTAATTGACATTAACCCACTCATTGCTAGTACTGT
This sequence comes from uncultured Chloroflexota bacterium, assembly GCA_913045625.1. GTDB lineage: Bacteria > Chloroflexota > Dehalococcoidia > Lucifugimonadales > UBA826 > AG-426-M11. Next base: position 48,113 of record CAJWPE010000004.1, read on the forward strand.
CATATCAGTATATTTATATGAAGAATATTCGCTATTGTCAGGGAACCCTGTAATTCTCGTATGGACTATATGTGGATTGAGTGCTCTAACGTTTTCCATAGAAAGATTTAAACTGTTCGCCTCTTGATGAGTTAATGTGTCGATGAATACGTCTGCATGTTTAATTAACGAATTGAGAGTTTCTTTATCTTTAGGATTAGAAATATTTAATGCAACACTTTTTTTGTTTGTATGGAAATGCCATCTATATAGGCTGTAATTAGGATCTTTTATATCATTGTAGTAAGGCCCTAGGTTGTTAAATAGCTCATCTGATGGGTTTTCAACTATTACTACTTCAGCACCTAAATCAGCTAAAAGTTTAGAGCAATAAAACCCTGCGGGTCCTGAAAAGTCTAAAATTTTAATTCCTGATAAAGATTGATTCATTGTGAACTACCAAGTATCGATATATGAACGTTTTTTTTCGGTTCTTAATGGAGTTGGAGGTAAGCTTCTTAGTCCAGCAGATAACCATTTTCTTGTGTCAGCTGGGTCTATAACATCATCAATACCAAAAAGAGATCCGGCATTAATCGCCTTAGCACGTTCATAACTGGTTTCAACCATTTCTTCATAGAAATTAATTCTTTCTTCAGCAGTTTCCATAGCCTCCATTTCTCTGCGATACCCTAGCTTGACTGCGCCTTCTATAGCCATTCCCGCGAATTCAGCTGTAGGCCAGGCTATGGTGAAGAATGGGACCATTGAGCCCCCTCCACACATCGCTTGAACTCCTAAACCGTATGCTTTTCTGACAATGATTCCAAACATGGGAACTGATAAATTAGCTCCTGTGTTAAATAGTCTGCCACAATGTCTAACTAAGGCAGTTTTTTCCACTTCAGGTCCAACCATAATTCCTGGGCAATCCATTAGGCTTATAATTGGAAGATCAAATGCATCGCAGAGTTGTAAAAATCTGGCTGCTTTATCTGATCCATCACTATCTATAGCTCCAGCTAGATGATGAGGATTATTAGCAATTAACCCCATAGGTTTGCCTTCAATTCTTACAAAAGCAGTGAAAATTCCAACCCCAAAATCCTTTCTGATTTCAAGTACCGAATCTTTGTCAGCAATTGTCTCAATGACGTCTCTCATGTTGTAAATTTGCTTTCGGTTTTCGGGAACTATATGCCTTAATTCTCTTTGGTCGTTTTCTTCCCAATTATCTACAGGCCCTTGGAAGTAGGATAAATATTTTTTAGCCATTTCCACAGCTTCCTCTTCGTCTTTGACTAAAATATCGACAACTCCATTAGGAACTTGAAATGATAATGGCCCCACTTCTTCAGGTGTGTAAACTCCTATTCCTCCAGCTTCAATCATTGCTGGACCACCCATCGCTATAGTTGTATCTTCAGTAGCTATAATGACATCACAACATGCTATTAAGGCTGTATTACCTGCAAAACATCTTCCTGAAACAACTCCTACCATAGGTACTAATCCGCTTAGTTGAGACCAAGTGGTGAAAGTTGTAGTGTCCATTCCTATACCGAATCCATCATCTCCAGGCCTTCCTCCTCCTCCTTCGCCAAACAGAACTATTGGTAACCTAAATCTTTTTGCTAACTCGTAAATTCTGTCTTGTTTGTAATGGTTCTTTTTCCCTTGTGTTCCGGCAAAAACTGTGTAGTCATAAGAAACCGCTAACACTCTTGATTGTTCACTTGAAGAAAACAAGTCAGCGTTAACTGTTCCCATTCCACCGATTAAGCCGTCAGCTGGAGAGTTTTCTCTTAGCCATTCATCACTTCTTCTGGATTTTTGATTAGCAACTACTAATGGGCCTATCTCAACAAAACTGTCTTCATCACAGAAGTGGTAAATGTTTTCTCTCGCGGTTCTTTGATTTTTATTCCTTCTTCTTTCAACAGCTTTAGGTCTGTTTTCGTCTAATGTAAAAGATTTTCTTTGATTCAGTTCATCTAGATCATTTCTTATATAGTCTAAGTCTATTTTTTCTACTACAGAATCTGATTTAGATGAAACCTCAGATTCTTCAATAAAGAATAAAGTTGACCCTTCTCTAACAGTATCGCCTTCATTCATTGGAATCTGTCTGATAATCCCACTGATTTCTGATGAAATGGTATGTTCCATTTTCATAGCTTCCATTACTAAGAGAGGTTGTCCGGCTACAATTTCGTCATTTTGAGAAATATTAATAGAAAGTATTGTTCCCTGTAATGGAGCTTTAACAGGTATGGTACCGTCAGGACCACTTTCTTCAATTTGTTCGTCTGAAGAATCACTATTATCTTGAGATTTTACATCCTGATCATATGCAAATAATGCCAGAGGATCTCTACTTGTTAAGTTTGCTCCGGCTAACCCGCTATCTCTTTGCTGAGAATCATTAGATTGATTTGATTCTTGAGTAGGGGCAAATTCTTTAGGAGCAAGATCAGTTAAGTGGTCGTCTATGAACTGAGTATAAAAATTACCATTTATAAAGTCTTTGTGCTCTAAAATGTTTATATGAAATCCTATGTTAGTGTCTATTCCTGAGATTATGAATTCTTTTAAAGCTCGAATTGTTTTTCGTATAGAAACATTAAAATCATTTGATTTTGAGTGGACAATCAGCTTTGCTAATAGAGAATCAAAGGACAAGCCTGTTTCAAATCCAGAATAACAAAACCCATCTGTTCGTATCCCTGGGCCACCTGGGGTTTGGTAGTCCGTAATAGTGCCTGTAGAAGGTTTGATTTGTCCTTCAGGAGAGATTGTTTCTCCGTTAATTCTGATTTGAATTGCATACCCACTAGGAATGTGATCATCAGGATTGAGAATTCCTAATTGTTCTAAGGTTTGGCCTTCAGCTAGTTTGATTTGGGACTGAACTATGTCTATACCTGTTACTTCTTCAGTAACTGTGTGCTCAACTTGAAGCCTTGCATTTCCTTCAATAAATGCAAACGAATCAAATTCGTTATTTTTTGATGGGTACACTAAAAATTCGAATGTTCCTAGATTAGAATAGTTTACAGACTTTGCAAGTGTCATTGCTGAATCTATAATTTTTTTTCTTAGGCTATCTTTTAAAAATGGGGCTGGGGCAATTTCTACAATTTTTTGATATCGTCTTTGAATGCTGCATTCTCTTTCTCCTAAATTTGTAACAGATCCATTTAGGTCTCCAAGAATTTGGACTTCAATGTGTCTAGCTTTTGGAAGGAATTGTTCAACATAAAGATCAGGGTTACCGAAGCTTCTGTTTGCCTCTGACTGACATCTTTTGAATAATCTATCTAAATCATCTATGTCAGTTACAGCTCTAGTTCCTCGACCTCCACCTCCTGCGATTGCTTTTAGCATAATTCCAGAAGATTCTCCAAGACTGTTGAAAAATTCTCTAGCTTCTTCCAATGTGGTTGCAGAGTAAAGTCCTTTTAATATCGGTACATTTGCATTATCTGCTGCTTTTCTTGCTGTTCCTTTATCTCCAAATAGTTTTAACATTTCTACAGATGGGCCTATGAAAATCATATTTGCTTCTATACATTTTTGAGCAAAATCTGAATTTTCAGCTAAAAATCCGTAGCCTGGATGGACCGCATTACAGTTAGATAGTTGAGCTAGTTCGATGATTCTGTCCATATCAAGATAAGCAGGCACTCCCGCTTGGTTTAAGCTAAGAGATTCGTCTGAAACTTTAGTATGAAGAGATTGAGAATCCTCGTCAGAGTAAATTGAGACTGTTTCTATACCTAAGTCTGAAGCTGCTCTACAAATTCTTATAGCGATTTCGCCTCTATTAGCGATTAATATTTTTTTTATTTCCATTTTATTCCCATAATTAATAAGATATTTTAAATGAAATTACTTTATAAATATTAACTAGTCAAGTGTGTAACATTGTGCCTGATAATTTGCGATTAATATTTTTTTAATCTATATGAAAAACTTTTGTTACATTTGATATTTATATTTAAAGAAATCGATATTAATTGTTTGACATTACAATAGTACTGCTATTACTATTTGGGAATGGTTCTCATTTATGACTGTTTATGGGAGCCTGTTTAATGTTTGCTATAGTGCACAAGTGTTGACACTTTTTTGCGGGTATTACACAATGATTTTATCTTTTTAAATAGAGGTTGAGTAATTAAAGTTATACTATGCTAAGTTTTTTGATTAGAGTATACTTTTTTCTTGTAAATGCTGAAAATGGAGTGAAAATGGAATCGAGTTGTCTACATTGTAATGGTAGATTAATTAGAAGATTAGATGAAATAGCTTGTCTAAGATGCGGAAGAATTAAGTACGTTTCTGCGCAAAACACTAATTCAGAAATAGCCAAAAAATTAAAGAATGAATGGGTTTTAGGCATAAACAAAGATGTGTTTCAAGTTGAATACGAGGTAGTGCATAATGAAGAAGGTAAGGTTATTCCTGTGAAAGGTGTATATTCATCTCAACCATATGCCTCCTGCGTAAAGATTTCTGGGCCAACTAAAATTCTACGTATGACTGTTGCACGAGAAAGGTTGAGGAAAAATTTTTATCAATCAACAGGGCTTAGGTTAAAGGATCTGGAAGAAGCTATCATTTAGTTTTTTGGGATTTTTTGAGAAATCCTTTTGAGCATTCCTTGGAATATTATTTTGTGTAATGGTAATAGGCCAATCCAGTAAATCCTTCCAAAAATTGAATTTGTATCAAATCCAGCTGTTTGGCTAAGAATGGTTCCTTCTTTATCCTCCCAAACTTCAAATTCTAACCATGCTTTTCCGGGTAATTTCATTTCTGCTTCTAGTCTGACAAATTGATTTTGTTTTGATTCTGAAATTCTCCACCAATCTAACGTATCACCAACAATAAATTGTTCTGAATTACGTCTGGTCCTTCTTCTTAAACCTACTCCACCTACTGCTAGGTCCATCCAGCCTCTAATATTCCATAACAGGTCTGCAAAATACCAACCATTATCTCCTCCTATCTTATTGATAGGTTCAAATACTTTTAAAGGTTCAACATGAAGAGTTATTTGTCTAGTATCTATGTATTTATGTTTGTAATTTGTTTGATCGTTTAAATTGAATTCGCTGATTCCGGAGGAAATCGAATCGTACCATCTGGACTCAGGTTCAGAATGTTTATTTATGTCTGTATTAGTTCTGATTAGAGATTCTTTAATACCAATAGGTGTAATTTTGAATTCACTGATATTATCGTTGTTATCAATAATACTGTCTGATTTAAGGCTTTCTATTAATTTTTTCCCAACTCTTGCATAAACAGGTGTTACTAATCCTAGCCATTTGCTGGATAAATTTGGTGTTAATACAGGAACTGAGATCATCAACCTTTTTTTACCTAAAATTTTCGCATATATTGCCATTAATTCTTTATAGGTGACTTGATCAGGTCCACCTATTTGAACAACACAACTGTTATTATTTTTAAGTTTAATTGATTCAGTGAGGTAAGCAATCACATCATCAATCCATATTGGTTGAGAAAGTGATGATACCCATTTAGGAGTAAGCATTATCGGTAATCTTTCTACCAAGTTTTTCATTATTTCATAAGATAAGCTTCCTGAACCTATAATAATAGACGCTTGAATTTCAACACATTGAATCGCAGTTGATCTGAGAATTTGTCCAACTTCTTTTCTACTTTCTAAATGTGGGGATAAATTTTCAGAATTTGTACCCAGTCCACCTAAATAAATTATACGTTTGACATTTGATTTCTTGGCTTCATTTATGAAATTATTAGCACATAGTGCTTCCTTGAGTTGGAAATTATCCTTTGCTGTTAATGAATGCACTAGATAGTATGCAACTTCAATATCTTCAAAAATATGTTCTAAAGATTCCGTATTTAATAAATTACCGTGAATAACTTCTAGTTTTTCTGAATTGAATCTTTCGTTTAAAGAATTGGGATTTCTGGCTAAACATCTGACTTCATGTCCTTCAGATAAAAGTTTATTTGTTAACCTTGAACCAACATATCCAGTTGCACCGCATATCAAAATTTTCATTGTAGTCTCTTGATTAAAATTAATATAAAAGATCCGTTAATCTATCATCATAGATTAACGGATCAAACTAAGAAAACGATTAACTTTTTGCAGAATCTTTTTTGGCTGCATACCAAATTACTAAACCGAATGCAGTTTTGTTTACTAGATCCGCTAAATTATAAATTGCGTTCATTGCTTCGACTCCCTCTACGCCCAAATCTCCAAAATTACCTAGTACATAGCCAATCGGGTAAATTGCCCATCCTATTAGGACAATTAAACGAATTGTTTTAAATGCAAATTGACTTGATTCGTTTCCACTTTCAGAGTTTACTTTTCTAGCAGCTCCAAAGAAAATCAGGTAAATTACATATATCCATCCAATCATTCCAATTCCAAAACCAAGATATTTGTCTATGTCACCTGTTTCACCCAGGTAACCACCAATTAACATTACTAGTGAAGCTCCTAGTAATTGCCAAAAAAGATTTGCTTTAACTTTTGTTACTGCTGATAGGATTAAATAAAACTCGACAATTTGTAGTGGTACAGTTATAAACCAATCAATGTATCTAAGATCTGTTGGACTTGTTCCTGTATCAATCCACACTCCTCTCATGTATAAATAGTGCCAAAAAGCTACTCCAGTAACTAATCCTGCTACTGTCACTGAAGTTTTCCATTTTTCACCAACATCAAATCTTTCTAGAAAGAAGAATACTGTTGAGGCTAGCATTGCTGCTGTAGCTATCCAAAAACTCATTGCAACTAAATCCATTTAATTCTCCTAATATTTTTTACTTATTTAAGCTATAAACTTTATTGAATTGTTGTTTTGTGATGACTTAATTTCACCATCTTCATTAACTATTATTATGTTGAAATTGTTTGGCAAATCATCAAAATTTATTGAATTACCAGCTATTCTGTCTAACAAATTAGGCGAAGAGTAATAATCTTGAATTACAACTGTTTGAGCTCCAATTTGATTTGCCCTTTCATACATATGCCTGAATCCTGTTTTTTCTGGAAGAATAATTTGTGTTGAAATTCCTTCTTTTTCCAATGATGACCCTAGTTGTGAAATATATTTTCTACCCATTAATTTACTTGTTTCGATATCAATAGAAGATTTGCCAAGATAATCTGACCCTGGAGGGCCGGGTTTTGTAAACAATGTGCTTGCAGAAATATCATAAATTACTGCGTTAGATTGTGTTTCTGAGCACAATCTTTTGAAAGTATCTTTGAAATTTTTATTAGTAGTTGAGTGTGAATCCTCAGCTTTATCTTGTGTCACAATCATTATTTTGTTTACTGAGGGAGTTGTAGTTTTTTTTACACCATCAGTCATAGTGTTTGCTGAATTACTCTGCACTTCTCTTAAGTGATCTATAAGAGGCATTACAACTCTTTCATCTGACGTTGCAAATCCTTCGAACATTTTCTCTGGGTCTGAAAGTTTTCCTATTCCAAATATGTCAGTTGAAATTTCCCATCCGATAAATGCAATTGGTGCAGGTTGAGTGATCGCTAATATCCATTGATTTTCAACCTTGGTTTTTGAATAATTTAAATCTGTCCATGTTGAATATGTGTTATTGAATGATTCTAATGGGCTTCCTGTTCCGAAAGCGTGAACCTTTACCCCGGCATTTATTAAGCTTTCGTACCTTAGTTTTTCAAAGTACAACTTATCGACATTTTGGAACCCTACAAATAGTTCTTTATCATCATGATTGGAAGAGAAATTTTTAATTTCATTTTCTATTTCTCTTGTTATGCCTAACATTTCTTTAGTTGATTTTAAAAATCTAAAACCCTCAATTGGCAATCCAGTTCCTTTTAAATCTATATCCATATTACCTAAAAGCATCTCTATGCTTGGGCATCCATTCTCATCGATATGACTTTCTAGGTTCCAATTAAATTTCATTAGTATCTCCCCTTAATAATTTCATGATAATTCTTAGATTTTTTATTTCTATGTTCTTTCCGGATACCGCAGATAAAATTGGTGAGGATTTAGCATTTTTACCTGATAATGCTAACGTTTGTCCTTGGTAAGACACAGTTGCAGTCAAATTATGATCGTTTAGCCATTTAGATATATTTATAGCTAAACTTCTAAGTTTCAATGGATTGAATGGTTTAATTGATTGCGTTATTTGATCTGAAAGAATTTCTATATATATATCTTTGTTGTCAAAATTAATGTTTACATGTGGGGAATCAGTCTCTATAACTAAATTCCCCAACAACTCAAAGGACTTACTCATTTGATTATTCTTGCTCACTTGTGCTGATGCTTATAGTTCCGGATACAATCCATTCTGCTTTTGCTGAATCTGGGCCAGTAGCTTGAGGGACTGAAATATTCATGTCAGTAAATTTATAATTTATTGTTGTCTTACGACGATTCAGAAATTCGTACAAACCTTCTGCCATTTCAATCCATGCGCTTAAATTATTACTACTCATTTTTTCCTCCTATGCTGCTTTTGAATGTTGTTTTTTATCCTTCACAATTATGGGGTCGATTGAAGCCCGTCCGCACATTAAGCACTTTAAAAATTTGCAGTCGTAATCTTGGAATTTGATCACGTTACCACCGCATCTTTCGCAGTAAATCATGTTAGACATAGTGCACATCTCCTTAAATATGTGTTTGATAAAACATATTGTGGACTATAAAACATTATTTGTCAACATGTTGTTTATAGCAAACAAAATTAAGGGAAATTTCTATCTAGATATATGCATTCTGTTTAAGCCAATCGTATTGATCTTTAATTGACTCTTTCCAGTTTCGTGTACGAAAAATAAGATTTTCAGTGTTTTTTGATGATGGGTTAGGTATTTCGCTATGTAATGTTTTAATTGCATAGCCGGTTATAACTGCTTGTTTTCCAAGTAATTTATTTAAAAATCCATTAATGTGTGCATAATATTCAACAAGTCTGATCGGTACCTCAATTTTGGGAGCAGGAACTCCTGTTAATTTTTCTAACTCCAGTAATAGATCTTGCACAGTTACTTGGTTGTTTCCGGATAAAATAAACTCTTTTACATTTATTTCATTTTTTACTAATTCAATTGTTGTTTTAGATACATCTCTTACGTCGATAAAATCATATGATCCATTAACATATGCGAGAGTTCCATTTTTTGAGTGTGAAATAATAGTTTTAGCTATATTAGAAATTTTGAAATCATTGGGTCCTATTAATCCAGTTGGATATAACACAGCTCCTTTTATATTTCCTAAATCTATTTCATTCAACAAATTTTTTGTAGCTATTCCTTTTGATTCAGCATATGAACCTATGTATTTGTTTTTTGCATTAGGTATAGCATGAATTGAACTCATATATATGAGTTTAATATCCCCATGTTTTTTACATGCTTCTATAATATTTTTCATTCCTTCAACATTTATAGAATATAATTTTTTCTTTTCAAGGGGCATGAGAGAAATATAACTTGCCATATGGAATACTGTTTCTATACCCTTGATTGCTGTTTCTAGGCTGGCAAAATTAGTGACGTCACCATTAACTATTTCTACATCAAGATTTTTTATGGGAGTGATGTCACTACCTAATCTGCATAATACTCGAACGTCATACTTTTGATGAATAAGTTCTCTAACTAGATTATTTCCTAGGTGCCCTGTAGCACCTGTCACTAAAACTTTCAGTTGATTCTCCGGTAATTAAGCTGATAACTGTTTTGCAGAACTCGCTATAGATAATTCAATAATCTCAGATATTTTGGGGGATTGATTTTCGTCAAAAATTTTGTCAATAATTATTTCTCCACTTCCTTCGATTAGGAAATTGGTCATTGCTAAAAACTTTTCAAAAATTTGAAGCTTGGTAACATCACTTTCAGGATCACCAGAAGGGTAATTAACTTGTTCTGATATTTGATCTGAATTTTTCATTGTAATTGTTACCCTAGATGGCCAAGCTTTAGGATACATTTCATCTAATTGTTTATCGGTTTTTATTCTGATTTTTTGAGATAATTCCAATGTTTGTTTATTCAAAATTGTTAAGTTTGTAAATTCATTCATAGAACATTGTGAATAAATTAATCCTGTGGCTACACAGAAAGGTAATGAAAATTTAGCAGCCCAAGGAGAAATTGGTTCCATACCATCCAATAAGTCTAAAGCTTGCGAGTAAATTTGGACTTCAATGTTATCAATTTCTGAAACATCAATTTTTTGGCTAAGAATAATTGCTGCGTCTACTGCCGCATGTGTGTGGCGACAAGATGCATGAACTTTGAAAGAAACATAATTTATTTTCCATAATTCAGGTATTAAATCAATGTTGTAAAGATTATTAGTCATATTTTCAATATCGGGATTTTTTGACATTGAATTTAATAAGCCTTTTTTACCTTCATAAAT
>CAJWPE010000005.1 GCA_913045625.1 uncultured Chloroflexota bacterium
TAATAGTGATGAATTTGTTCCTGTTTATGATAATGTACCAAGTTGGTATTTATTACCCCAAGAATCAATTTTAGATTTTAATGGTAATTTATGGGTTTCTTATCAGAAGGATGATGATTCTAATTTATCACCAGGTGGAATTAGAATGGTTCAATTGAATCAGTTAGAAAACTCTTCTGATGATATTTGGTATAATGATCCTTTAGAGATAGTTGAAGAAGGTGGTTGTTATTCTGGTTTAAATTCATCAAATTTAAATATTTCGTTAGAGGATAATCAAGGTGAACCTGTTTCTGTTTGGTCTTTAGATATAGGAACTGATATTTATGGTAATACCTTATTATGGACAATAAGCGATTATGGTGTTATGGCTTATGTTATAACTCAATATAATTATAGCCAATATTTTGGCTATTTAGAAAGTATCGAAATTACTCCTATTAGCTGCGATTTTTACTTTACTAATTTATTATTTAATAAAAATTCAAAAATAAGAGTTGATAATCAAAATAATGCATGGATAACTAGTGAGCAAGGTATAAGAATTATTAAGAGTAATGGCGAAGTATTCTCAAATGATTATATTGTAAGTTCATTGAATGATTATTTATTATCAAATATAGTAAATGATATAGTTTTTGATGAAAATGGTTATGTTTATATTGCAATGGATAAAGGTATTTCTATATTCCAATCTACCTATTCAATAGATAAAAATATAGATAAAATTTCAGTAAGTCCTAATCCTTTTGTTACTGGTGAGGATATTAGTATTACAATTACAAATTTGCCTGCTATGTCAACTGTACATATAATGGATTTATCTGGTAGGGTATTAAAAGAGTTTATTTTAGATAGCAATACTGTAATAAATTGGGATGGAAAATCTGATGAAGGACAATTCTTATCTACAGGTATTTATCTTGTATCGGGAATGGCTAGTAATAATAAATCAGGTGTTACTAAATTGGCAATAATAAGGAAATAATCTTTATGTTCAAATATTCAGAAAGCCTAATTAATTACACACGATTTAAATCAAGGACAGTGTCTATAGGAGATGTCCCCCTAGGTAGTAAATACCCTATTAGAATACAAAGTATGACTACGACTAATACTCTTGATATTGAATCTACTGCTCAGCAATCTATTAAAATTATTGAAGCAGGTAGTGATTATGTTAGAATAACTGCTCCAAGCATAAAAGAGGCCTTAGCATTAAAAAGTATAAAAAAGAGAATACGTGATTGTGGATATAATACTCCTATTATTGCAGATATACATTTTACTCCAAATGCTGCCATTGAAGCGGCGAAAATAGTTGAGAAGGTTAGGATTAATCCAGGAAATTATGCTGATAAAAAAAAATTTCTATCATTTGAATATACAGACTCTGAGTATAGTAATGAGCTAGATAGAATATATGACCGTTTCTCTCCTTTAGTAAAAATATGTAAGGAAAATGGTACCGCAATGAGGATTGGAACAAATCATGGTTCTTTATCTGATAGAATAATGAATAGATATGGTGACACTCCCCTCGGTATGGTTGAGTCTGCATTAGAGTATATTAGAATATGTGAAGATCATAATTTTAAAGATATAGTTCTTTCAATGAAGTCTAGCAATCCAATTGTTATGGTTAATGCATATAGATTATTAGTTAATAAAATGATTGATAATAAAATGAATTATCCCTTGCATCTGGGAGTTACAGAAGCTGGTGATGGAGTTGAAGGAAGAATTAAATCTTCATTGGGTATAGGTTCATTGCTCGAAGATGGAATAGGAGATACTGTTAGAGTATCACTAACTGAAGAGCCTGAATTTGAAATGCCTGTAGCAAAAAATATTATAAAAAGATATACACAAAGCTCAAATGATATAATTAAAGAAAAGACAAATATAAATCCAGTAAATCCATTTATTTATTCAAAAAGAGAATCAAATTCTTTAATTAATATTGGGGAAGATAATGTTCCTGTTGTCATCTCAGATTTATCATCTGTAAAGAAGATAAATTATAAAAATTTGTCAGATATAGGTTTTTCTTATATGAAAAAAATAGATAAATGGATTGTAAGTGATCTAGCGCCTGATTTTATTTATTTAAAAAATATTAATAAAAATATTGATTTACCTTTACAATTAAAAATAATTTGTCCTTATAAAATATGGAAAGATAATAAAAAAAAGGTATAATCCTCAACGAGAGGATATCAAAACTCATTCGAGTGAAAAAACGGAGGTATTCCTCCGTTTTTTTTATTAAGGAGCAATTAATTGAATTCTAAAAAAACTCTTAAAACCGCATCAAAAACATTTCAATACTATTCAATTGAAGAACTAGAAAAAGAAAAATTAATCGAACTTTCTAAAACCCCATACTCTATTAGAGTACTTTTAGAAAATGTCTTAAGAAACAGTGATCAAGGACCAGCTAATTTAGACCACGTAAAACTGGTAGCTTCATGGAGACCTGACGCAAAGCCAAAAAGTGAATTCCCTTACATGCCAGGCAGAGTGGTATTACAAGATTTCACAGGCGTACCTGTAGCCGTAGATATTGCTGCTATGCGTGACGCAGTTTCAGAAGCTGGTGGGGATGCTTCAATAATAAATCCAATAGTCAGGTCAGAATTAGTGATAGACCATTCTGTTCAAGTGGATCATTTTTCGTCAACAGAATCATTAAATCTAAATATTGAAAAAGAATTTGAACGAAACACTGAAAGATACCAACTTTTAAAATGGGCACAAAATGCTTTTGACAACTTTAAAATTGTTCCTCCAGGAACAGGAATAGTCCATCAAGTAAATTTAGAATATTTAGCTGAGGTGATTCTTAACAACTTTGACGAACAAACCCCAGTAGCCTTTCCCGACACATGTGTAGGCACTGACTCACATACTACTATGATCAATGGTTTAGGCGTTTTGGGATGGGGAGTAGGTGGAATTGAAGCAGAAGCAGTAATGCTTGGGCAACCGTATTACATGGTTGTTCCTGAAGTAGTTGGAGTGAGATTAACAGGAAAATTACCAGAAGGAGCTACTGCTACAGACCTAGTTCTTTCAATTGTTGAAATGCTTAGAAAAGTAGGGGTTGTAGAAAAATTTGTAGAGTTTTATGGCCCAGGACTTAAAGATTTACCTCTTGCAGACAGAGCCACTATAGCAAATATGGCCCCAGAATACGGAGCAACATGCGGATTTTTCCCAATTGATCACCAAACAATCAAATATCTTAGAGATACAGGTAGAGATGCTGAAACATGTGATTTAGTTGAAGAATATTCAAAAATCAACAATTTCTATTACGATGAAAACAATGAACCTTCATACACTACCGAATTGAACTTTGACATTTCTGCGGTTTCTCCATCAATGGCTGGACCTAAAAGACCTCAAGACAAAGTCACATTAGAAAATGTTGCAGACAATTTTAAGGAATCATTCGAGATATCATCTACCAAAAATAAGATTTCCATAGATGATCAACAAGTAGAAATAGGAGATTCATCAGTTGTAATTGCTGCCATAACTAGTTGTACTAATACTTCAAATCCTTCTGTGATGGTTGGTGCAGGACTACTTGCTAGAAATGCACGTAACAAAGGACTTCAAAGAAAACCTTGGGTTAAATCTAGTTTAGCTCCCGGATCTACAGTTGTAACAAGATATCTAGAATCAGCAGGCCTAAACGAAGACTTAGATTATTTAGGATTCAACACAGTAGGATATGGTTGTACAACATGTATTGGAAACTCAGGACCTTTACCTCAACCTGTAGCAGAATCAGTATCTGAAAATGATCTGAATGTTGCAGCGGTACTAAGTGGTAACAGAAACTTTGAAGGTCGAGTACACCCACAAGTTAAAGCGAACTATTTGGCATCTCCCGTCCTTGTAGTCGCCTATGCTTTAGCAGGAACAATGGATATCAATTTAATTGACGATCCTATCGGACAGGATCAATCTGGAGAAAATGTTTTTCTAAAAGACATTTGGCCTTCACAAAACGATATTGCAGAAACCATATCATCTAGCTTGACTCCTGAAATGTTTCAAGAGCAATACAATATTGTCGTTGATGGTCCTCAAGAATGGCAAGAATTATCCACTTCCACAGGGGTTAATTTTAAATGGGATCTTGAATCTACGTATATTCAAAAACCTCCATATTTTGAAAACTTCTCTCAAAAACCTCAATCTAAATCAGAAATATTAAATGCAAGAGTTTTGGTAAGTGTTGACGATTCAGTTACAACTGATCATATTTCTCCTGCAGGATCAATACCACCTAGTGCTCCAGCCGGACAATTCCTCACGTCTAATGATGTCCCTCGGCAACAATTCAATTCCTTTGGATCCAGAAGAGGAAATCACGATGTTATGGTAAGAGGAACTTTTGGAAATATACGATTGAGGAACAACTTAGTACCGGACCTTGAAGGTGATTGGACTTTACATTTACCTTCTAAAGAATCTATGCGTATTTATGAAGCTTCAGAAAAATACAGAGATGAAAATGTTCCTTTAATCATTCTGGCAGGTAAAGAATATGGCACAGGAAGTTCCAGGGATTGGGCAGCAAAAGGACCAATGCTACTAGGCGTTAGGGCCGTAATTGCTGAAAGCTTTGAAAGAATACATAGATCAAACTTAATAGGAATGGGTGTATTGCCTTTAGTTTATCAAAATGGTGATTCTGCAAAATCATTAGGATTAGATGGAACTGAAACATTTGACATTCCTAATGTTTCTAATTCAGTTGCTCCTGGTTCTACTGTTCACGTAAAAGCTACATCTGACAATGGAAAAGTTACAGAATTTGATGTTTTGGCAAGAATAGATACGGCCATAGAAAATGAATATTATAAACATGGCGGATTACTACCCTACGTTTTACGACAAATGATGTCTAATTAAAGGATCTAATATGACTAAAAAACTATCTGGAAAAACCGCAATCGTTACTGGAGGAAACAGTGGAATAGGCGAATCTACAGCCCATTTATTTGCTCAACAAGGTGCAAATGTAATTATTATGGCTAGAAGAGAAGAACAGGGATTAGAAGTTCAGGAATCTATCAATTCCCAGGGAGGAAATTCAGTGTTCATTCAGATGGATGTTGGAGATCCTAATTCTGTAAATCCTGCAATAGAAAAAGCATCAAAGGCATTTGGTGACGTACACATTCTTTTTAACAATGCTGGGCATGGTGGAGGTCAAAACTTCCCTGATACTACTGTTGAAGAGTGGAACACAGTAATTAACGATAACCTAAATGGAACCTTTTATGTTTCAAAGGCTGTTTGGCCTCACATGGTTAAATCTGGAGGTGGAGCAATAGTAAACATGTCTTCACTTGCCGCTGTAAGGGGGTTTAGCCCCAAAATGATGGATGAATTTGGAGTTACTGCACCCTCATATTACGCTGCAAAAGCAGGTATAGAAGCATTAACAAGACAAATGGCAGGAGTTGGAGGGAAGCATAATATAAGAGTTAATTGTATTCGACCAGGTCAAATTCTAACTCCAGGAGCCACTCGAGGTACAATCAATGACCCTGATGGTGGACACCATGTGTTTGAAACCATGTTTGATATGGCCCAGATAGTTCCTGGTCCAGGATATGCGATAGATGTGGCAAATTTAGTGTCATTCCTTGTATCTGAAGAATCAAGATTTATCACGGCAGAAATGGTTAACATAGATGGTGGAGTAGCAGCTAAAATATAATCAACTTACCATAAATTCTTCTATCAAAACATTAAAAAAAGATTTTATTTCTTGATGTTCCGGTAGATTAAATTCTGGATCAGACTCTAATATTAATTTAGCCTCATTAATAGCTACAGATAAAATGTCCTGATCATCTACTATAGAAGCTATTTTAAAAAGAGGCCTTCCGCTTTGTCTTGTACCTAAGTATTCTCCAAAACCTCTAAGCTTCAAATCCTCTTCTGATAAAACAAATCCATCAGAAATACGACGCAATAAATCTATTCTTCTTTTTGCATCATCCGAAGGATCGTCAGCCATCAAAATACAATAACTTTGATGTGACCCTCTACCAACCCTACCTCGGAATTGATGAAGTTGTGACAAACCAAACCTGTCTGCTCCATCAATAAACATAACTGAAGCATTGGGAATATCCACACCAACCTCGATTACTGAAGTACACACTAAAATATTGAGTTCTCCATTTCTAAATTTTTCCATGACTTGGTCTTTTTCAAAAACCTTCATTCTTCCATGAAGTAAACCTACATTGAATTGAGGAAATACATCTTTAGATAAACGCAAATGCTCTTCCACAGCCGACCGAGATTGCAAAACCTCAGATTCTTCAACTAAAGGACAAACAATAAATGCCTGACGACCTTGAAGAACTTGATCATAAATAAACCTATAGACCCTTTCTCTAGAAGTTTCTTTTGATGTTTCAATAGGCTTTCTTCCAGAGGGCAATTGTTTGATTATAGATAGGTCAAAATCACCATTCATAGCCAAAAACAAAGATCTCGGTATAGGAGTAGCTGACATTGCTAATAAATGAGGGCGCGGGTTCACTCTGTTTAAAACTTCTCTTTGTTCCAATCCAAATCTATGTTGTTCATCTACTACAACAATAGCTAAATTTGGAATCACAGTTGATTCTTGAATTAAGGTATGGGTACCTATAATTAAATCTATTTCAAGATTTTTTAACATGGCTCGGATTCTTTGCTTTTCAGAATCTTTCATACTTCCTGTAATAAGAGCCACTGAAATTGATTTGTTATGCTGATCAAATTTAAAAACACTTAGATGATCTTCTCTGTAAATTTCTTCTGCCCCAGCAAACATTTTTTTTATACTAATAAAATGCTGTTCTGCCAAAACTTCCGTTGGAGCCATAAGAGCTCCTTGTAACCCTTGGTCGATCACAGACAAAATACTATGAATTGCTACCAATGTTTTCCCACTCCCTACATCTCCTTGCAACAATCTGCGCATGGGTTGCCCACTAGCCATATCTTGAGTAATGTCATTCATAGAATTAATTTGATCATCTGTTGGAGTAAAAGGAAGTACCTGAAGAAACATTTTAGGCATGTGAGTGTCAGGGGAAATAAGAAAAGATTTTACAGACTTTAACCACTCTATTTTACGTTTCTGTACAGAAAGCTGGAGGAAAAACAATTCATTAAACACTAATCTACGTCTAGCATTAGTAAATGATTTAAATGAATCAGGATAATGAAATTTTCTTACACTTGTCTTAAGATCCATCATACCCAATCTAGACAAAAAAACGTCTGGCAAAAAATCTTTGATCTGATCTGATGCCAAAACTAAGCCTTGAAAAACCATTGTACGAATAGTCTTCTGTCTTAAGCCCAAACTTAAAGGATAAACTGGTACCAGTCGACCTGTATGTAAATTAGGCGAGTTTTTATCTACAGACTCAAAAGATGGATTTTGCAGTGAAATTTTGCCATTTAAAGAAACAACTTTTCCACTCATCATAATTTTGGAACCTTTTTTAAGATCTTTCAAAATCCATTGTTGATTATAAAATGTGACTAGAATAGACCCTGTAGAATCACCTCCTCTAACAAAAACATCAGTTCTACCTCTTTTACTTTTTATCAGCCTAGCATCAGAGACTGTCAATAAAACAGATTGAGATTTACCTACAATTAAATTCGATACTGTTACAACATCACTAAAATCATCATGTCTGTCAGGTAAGTGCATTAACAGATCTTGAACAGAGTAAATAGAAAATTTTTCCAACAAAATTTTAGAATTCCGTTGCGAAACAGGAGATCCTATTTTCTGTATCGAATCAGTTAAAATAATTTGTGATGATCTAACTGTTTTTGTCTTTTTATTTTTATCTGTAGGAGTTTCAAAAAATCTGATCAAACTTGAAACCCAACCTAAGCGATCTTGCATATTTAGCAAACGGTAGGGTGTTTTTAAATGAAATTTTGCAGGAATTAATTCAATATGTTCGTTAACAAATTCATCAATTCCACCTATCACAACAGAATTATTACAGCCGTTTTTCTTCTCTTGATTGAGAATGTTGATTATAATTTGTGACTTATCTGAAGGATTAGTCATGAGATTTACCAACGTCTGACATTTATTTAATTATAGTAACCAAATAATCATAGTGATCTTGACCACCATAATATGTTTCTATATTACTTTTAACAACAGATTCAATATTTTTATCCAAAAAATCATCAACCTGAGTTTTAATTTTATCTTTACCTAATAAAATTAGAATTCTTTCATATTCAACGTTAATTTCATTATTTATAATTTCCATCAACAAACTATCTAAAGTTTTTGCAGAGCCAATGATAGATCCATCTTTCATTGCAATGGGATCACCTGAAAAAATAGTATCGTGGTCTTTAAGTGAAACATTTCTAGCAGATGGAAATATAAAAACATTTTGAATATTCGGGAGAATTTCCAACATTAATTTCTCATTAATATCAATTCTCATATTAGGATCAAACTCTGCTGCACATTCTAAACCTTGTCCCAAATTCTCTGTGGGAATTATCGTGACATTCAATTCAGTAATTTTTGCGGCTTCAGATGCTGCAGAAAAAACATTTTTATCATTAGGGAGCAAAATTAAATCTACGTCATGATTTTCAAATTGACTAAAACAATTCAGTAATTCAGATACGCTTGGATTGGCTTCAGGGCTTACTGGCAAAACAACAGAAGCACCCAGTTCTAAAAACATTTCTTTATTCCCTTCACCACTAGATAAAACAATCATTTTCACTATATCTTCATCTAAATCAGTTTCGTTTGTATTATTCACATAAGAATCAAATGCTTGATTTTCCATATCCTCAACACTTAAGTCCTGAATTTCTCCCATAGTCTTAGAAGTTGCTAAAACATTTTCTACATCATCAGTATGAAGATGAATTCTATTAACTGGAGTATCAGTAAGTAGGACTAATGATGAACAAAGTGATTCCAATTTACTTCTTAAAACATCCTCGCTACTTTGAGAAATTAAAACAAATTGAGTACAAAAGCCGTAAGATTCCTCATGATCAAAATGTTGTTCTAATGCTTGTTTAATTTTATGTCCTGAATCTTCAGGGGTGCGAACTGTTGTTAATCGATCTAAAGACATGGGTTGTAAACAACTTAACTCAATAGCTTTAACTATAATTTCTATTCCATATCCACCTGAATCAACAACTCCACTATCTTCCAATAATTTCATATGATTGGGAGTATTAGTTACAGATTCTTTAGCAAATCCAGAAAGAATACGTAATAAAGTTTCTAAATTAATTTCAGTTTCAGAAAATGTTGTATTTAATTGATCAGACATTTCACCGATCACCGTTAACATTGTTCCTTCAACTGGCTCGCTTACTGATGAATATGCTTTATTTTTTGCTGCAGCTAAAGCTATTGGTATATTCGCCATTTTCCAATCAAAGTTCTCTTTAAGGCAATCAAACAAACCTCTAATAATTTGGGCTAGTATTACTCCACTATTCCCCCTCCCCTCATACAAAGCAGCTTTAGAAATATACATACTCAAATCACGAATAGATAAAAATTCCTGTTCTTTAATTCTAGATTGAACTCCTTTCAAAGTCCTATACATATTCGTTCCAGTATCGCCATCGGGAACAGGAAACACATTTAAATCATTTACATAATCTACGTGTTTATCAAAATATGAAACAATGTCATCAATTAAATTTATGACAGAATCGATAATATGTTTTTCGTTTTGTATGTTTGAGTTCATTTCACCCAAATTGAGATACGTTCTTAATCATGGTAGAATTTTTATCTATCTTAATAAAGGAGCACTAAGTTCGCTATTGTATTCTTCGATAGTAACTTCGTCAAAGGCATAATATGGCTACATGTGAACTACCAAATTGTAATAAAAGAGTCACTACTGGAAATAATGTAAGTCACTCAAAAAGAAGAACTAAAAGAACTTGGAAACCTAATATCCAAAGAGCTACTTTAGAGATCAATGGAGTTTTTAAGCAAGTTTATGCGTGCACCAGATGCATTAGAACTCATTACAAAACAGCACTCAAAGACTAACCTGACTAAACACTTGACACAGCACTTTACACCGAAGTGTTTTTAGCTTGATAATTACACCATAAGCATTCAATTCAAATGAGGGATTTATGTCAAATTATTCTAAAAATGAAGCTCAAGAATGGGCTAACATCAATGTAACTGGACAATGGTCTACATTAATGACACCTTTCACACCAAATGATGAAATTGACGAAAAAGGCATTAGAAATGATGTTCGTAGACTAATCGATTTAGGAACAAAGGGAGCAGGATGTACGTGGGGTATGGGAGAATTTTGGAGTCTTACTATTGAAGAAAGAAAACAAGTTTATGACATTGTATCTGACGAAGCACAAGGCAAATTATTAACTGCCGCCCATGTGTCTCATTCTTCAATAAAAAGTGTGATTGAATTATCAACCCATGCAGAAAATCAAAACTTTGATTTATTAGTATTAGCAGCACCTTACTTCGTTACAAACCAAGAAGAACAAGTTATTGAATGGGTAAATATTTTATCAAGCAATACTAATTTAGGAATCATGTTTTATAACTCTCCTCAATTTGGAATCACAATGAGTGCAAATGGACTAAAAGAAATCTGCAAAATACATAATGTTGTTGGAGTTAAAGAGGCTAGTTTCAATCCGGAGATTTCTGTAGAAACACACTTGTCATTAGGCGAAAAACATCTCATAAGCACTCCTGACGAATGGATTTTCCACAAAGGTAAAGAATTAGGTTTCCAACAAAAAGTAATGTTTGCGAATACTTCTGATTGGAGATTTGATACTCCAGAGCATAATTATTATGTTCAATTTATTAATAAAGCAATAGATGGAAATATAGATGTTGAAATGTATGAAGAACATCTAGCCCCAATAAAAGCTGTTTCTGATAAATGGTGGCAGTATACGGTCAAAAAAATGAACGGGGCACTACCTGCTTCTCTCTGTAAATTCTGGGGAGAACTAATGGGAATGAGTGGCGGTTCTGTCAGGCCTCCACTAGTAGACTTATCCGATTCTGAGAAAACAGATTTAAAAAATGACATTGCAAAAGCACGAAACAAATCAATGATATCCTTATAGTATAAATATCAGGAGACAAAATTATGATTTTGATGGTCAGTGTGCAAGACCTTTATGAAGCTAAACAAGCCTTAAAGGGTGGTGCAGATATTGTGGACGTTAAAAACCTACAAGAAGCTTTGGTGGGTTCTGCGCACCCAACTACGTTCAAACAAGTTAGAGATGAGGTTCCAGGTAATCATCATGCCAGCCTGACATTAGGGGTAGTCCCTAATCAAGTTGGTACAGTTGCTATGGCAGTTTATGCTGCCGGTCTATTGGAAGCCACATCAGTGAAAGTGGGATTTATGGTTAGCGAATACCAACAAGCTTTAGAAATATTGCAAGCTTCAAAAGAAGCATTAGCAAACACTGAAACTAAATTAATTGGGTCTTTATTTGCAGATAATTTACTATACAAAGGTGGCATTGACCCAAACCTCATGGTGAAACTAGCAAAAGAATCTCAATGTGATGGATGGTTGATTGATACATTGGTAAAAGACGGTCGAAACTTATTTGATTTTATACCTGAAGAAAGATTAAAAGAAATGGTTTTAGAAGGAAAAGAATTAGGAATGAGTACAGCCTTATCAGGTCATTTAAAAATGGATGACCTTGATGAATTAGCTCGAGTTAATCCTGATATTGTTGGAGTCAGAGGGGCTGTATGTCAAAAAGGAGATAGAGACTCAAGAGTTTACTGGGAATCAGTCCTTGAATTCAAATCACAGTTAGATATAAGGCAGAGTGGCGAGGTTGACGTGTATAGTGGCAAAAACAATACTATCAGTACTGATAACTGGAGAATAATAGACGGAACAGGAAAAACTTGTGCTGGAATAATTGCTGCATTATCCCAACAAATCAGCGAAGATCCAAAATCATTTGTAGAAGTAATAATTCCAGATGTTCTTAATTCATACGACTTAGTTGTTTGGGCTGAAAAAAACAAGCACGACATCATTACTCAAAGGAAAGACCCAGAGGGATCTTTGAGAATGCTTATTAAGCCATAAATTAATTTCAAAAGGTAGGCAAATGGGAATTGTTGAAATAATTTCACTAGTTGCAGACATAGTCATAATAGTCAGCCTTTTATTTATAATTTTTCTATTGATAGTTTTAACTAGAAGTATTTCAAAAGTTTGGAGTTCTTTTAGTAAAACTAAAAATGATGTTTTAGATTTTATAAATATTTTTTCTAATCCAACCCAAATTAGCTCAAGCACTATTAAAAGAGTGGCAAGAGGGATAAGATTTATAAGTAAGTTTAATCAAACAAAAAAGTAATCGGAGGCTGAAATGTCAAAACACCATGACCATAATCATAATTCAGGTTTCACTACTGGCCTTATAATTGGCGGAATTATTGGAGCAATAGCTGGTATATTGTCTGCTCCAAAACCTGGAGCTGAATTAAGATCAGAACTACTTGAGAAAACTGATGATTTTAAAGGTAAAGCTGATGGAATCACAGCTTCTTTAAGAGAAACTATTTCACCTGGTGTAACTGAAATTTCCAACAGAATTGCTCCAACTATTTCTTCTGCAAAGGAAAAATTTTCTCCCTTAATTGATGAAATCAGTAAACAATTTTCTAAAGATAGTCAAGAAACCGGCTCAGAATCTGAAGAACCTAAATAAATTTCGGATATGATCCTAAAACTTTAATCATTGCAACTTTACTAGATAAAGATTCAATGGAATTCGCGACTTTTTCATCAGTTCTATGGCCCTCTATATCAACTAGAAATACATATCTACCTAAACTCTTTTTATTAGGCCTAGATTCTATTTTAACTAAGTTAATATCTCTTGAAGCAAATTCTGTAAGCGATTCACTCAAAATGCCCGGCTGATCACCTTGAAACTCAAAACAAAGAGAAGTTTTGTCATTTCCAGTTTTCGGATGATCATTTTTACCAAGTACAATGAATCTAGTTTCATTGTTAGGCCTATCTTCAACATTTTTCTTTAAAATTTTTGCCCCATATATTTTTGCTGCTTGATCACTTGAAATAGCGGCTGAGTTCATTGGTGACTTCATCATTTCCTCAACTGCAGCAGAATTACTTAAAGATGCAACCAAATTAGCATTTGGTAAATTTGTGGTTAAAAATTGTCGGCATTGGCCTAACGATTGAGGATGAGAATAAACTGTTTGAATTTCACTAAAATCAATTTCAGTTTTTGACATCAAATTATGATTTATAGGAATAACTATTTCTCCACAAATACTTAAATCAGAATCGTGAATTAGTAAATCAAGAGTAAAAGTCACACCCCCTTCGATACTATTTTCAATTGGTACAATTCCAATATCTGTTAATCCATCATTTACAGCTTTAGCAACGTCGGGAATAGAATCTACAGATACTAAATCACATTCTTCGCACCAAATCTGTGCAGCTTGTTCGCTGTAAGTACCAGCGGGTCCTAAAAATGAAATTCTCTTATCTGTCATTAAATTTCTTCAATTAAAAATTGCCCTATTTTCTCTTGAATATTACTGATTACAATATCTGGAACTTCAACCAACACATCAACACCTAACATAGAAAATAAATCTTTATTTGCTGATGAATTTAACAAACTGACTACTCTATCAACAGAATAATATGACTTTGCAATTTGTGACACAATTAAATTTTCATAATCATGTTCAAGCGTAGTAATAACCATATCAGCACGTCCTAAACCAGCCTCTGTCAAATCATCAATGTCAAGTGGATCTCCAAAAAAGCAGACATCTCCAAAAGAATTCTGAATCAGCTGTAATTTTTGTTTATTATTATCAATCAAAGTAACTTCTCCACCCGATTTCATAAGCCAGCTGATTATTTCCTCAGATATCGTTGTAGCACCAATTATGACATAGTACATTTAAATTTCCTCATCATTATTAATAAAAGTATTAATTGAATCAATAACCAATCCAGAAATGTCTATAATTTTCAAATCAGAAGATTTATAAATACTTGATAATTTGTCATTTTTCAAAATTACAAAGACTTTTGGAATCCTTAATATTTGAGTTGCAATCTGAGCTACAAACAAATTACATGAATCTATTTCTGTAGATGCAATAAAAATATCCATGTCATTAAAATTCATTTGGTCCCAAAAATGTCGATCAGTATAATCTCCTTGAACAGTAGAAATACTATTTGAATCAATCTTATCTTTAGGTATTTGTTTAAATAAATCTAAAGATTTGTCTATAACTTTTATAACATGTCCATCTTTAGATAAATTATTAATTATAATTGTGCTGAATTTTCCACATCCAACCACAATGATTTTCTGAGGTTTTGAAATATTTGATATTTCATCAGAAATATTATTAATCATTTTTACTCCTAAAAATCATTTGTTAATTAATCAAAGCGTTACAGAAAATCAAGTCGCACTCAAATTTTTTAATAATTTGGGACAATTCTTCCAATTTATCATTTATAAATTGATTGTTTCCCAAAATAATTCCCTTCACATCTTCTTCTTTTGATAAAGTAATCAATGCACTTGTAATAGATCTAGATTGAACTATGTCTGCTTGAAGACGAATTTTACTTTTTTCTTCCAATGATTCTAAATAGTTCTCAGCTATTTCAGTCATATGTGCGATTTCTTTATCTACAGGGAATTCTCTAGAAACTTCAATCACATACAACAACCTCAAAGATTCTTTATTTTTAAGAAATCCTTGAGCAGTTTCAATAATTAAATGATCATTATTAGACCCATCAACTAAAGCAACCCACATATCAAATATCCTTGCAGAAATTTATTTATGTTACCTTTTCTAAAGACTCTAAATCAGAGTCATGTGCAGCAACAACAACCAAATATCCCTCTTTAACTTTTTCGGACAATGAGGGATTTAAAGTAACTTTCCTACCTTTACATAAAGCCAAAGCTGCTATTCCATAACTATCAGAGGCAGATGTAAAACCCACTTCTTCTAAAGTTTTTCCTGAAAATCTTGCAGGTACTCTAAATCTACTAACACCATAATTGTTTGTAATACCTATATATTCTTCAACACTTGCATTGTATAAACTATGAGCAAGTCTTGTTCCCATTTCCTCTTCTGGTTGAATAACTCTATCAACCCCAACTCGCCTCAATGTATTAGCATGCAAATCGTCTCTTGCCCTAGCAATAACATTTTTTACACCCAAAGTTTTCATTAAAACTGAAATCATTACGCTTGGAGCCACATCAGATTGTATAGTAATAATTACAACCTCATAATCTTGAATACCTAAATCTTTTAAAGCAATTTCGCTTGTACAATCAGCTGTAACAGCATAAGTGCATTGGCCCAAAACTGTCTGCACCTTTTCTTCAGTGTTATCAATAGCTAAAACATCATAACCAAGGTTATATAATGTTCTTGTAGTACTAATACCAAATCTACCCAAACCAATCACTGCTACTTGTTTATTTGCCATATATGTTCCTTATATCAGCCTATTGTAACTGTTTCATTTGGATATCGAAATCCTAAATTTTCTTGAGTACGAATCATTCTCAGGCCTATTATTAATGGGCCGATTCTTCCTAGGAACATTGTGAAAACTATTATTAATTTACCAACTGAATTAAGTTGTTGAGTCACTCCCGAACTCAATCCTACAGTCCCATAAGCTGATACAGAATCAAACATAATATCTTTAAACATAAACCCATCATTAGTTATAGATAATAAAAATGCACAAACCATTACAAAAACTAAAGAAATCACTAATATTGCGTAAGATCTAATTACAGTAGATTGATCAATATGTCTTTTAAATACATGAATTTCTGGGTTTTCTCTGATCAAAGCAAATATACTGAGTACAATCACAAATAAAGTAGTAACTTTAATTCCTCCCGCAACAGAGCCTGTAGCTCCACCTATAAACATCATGACAGTTTGAAAAATATTTGTTGAATTATTTATTTGAGTATAGTCAATAGTTGAAAAACCTGCTGTTCTTCCACTAACAGATTCGAAAATTGAAATAAAAATTTGATTACTTAAATCTAAATTACCAATAGTTTGGACATTTGCTCTCTCTGAAAAGAAAAATGCTGTCGACGAAATCACGATCAAAGAAAATGTAGTCACAATTACAATTTTTGATACCAGTGAATACAATCTAAACTGCTTCTTAGTAAAGATGTCTGCCACAACCCAAAAACTCAAAGAACCTAAAATTATTAACCAAGTCATAATAGAAAGCACTACAAAGTCTGATTGAAATTGATGCAACCCTTCAGTTGAAGTAAAAGCTAGGAATCCAGCATTATTAAAAGCTGAAACTGAATGAAATAAAGCCTGCCAAATAGCTTCATCAAGAGGAAAAAGAAATAGAAATCTGATCAAAAGCAGCACAAAGCCAATCAATTGAATAGTTATAGCAGTTGCTACGATAGCCACACTAAGAGATTGTATACCTCCAATATTGCTTGTATTCATAGTTTCCCGAATCATAAGTTTTTGAGAAGTAGAGACTTTCTGACCTAAGATAGCTAAAAGAAATGCTGCCATAGTCATAATGCCTAATCCGCCTACAAACATTAAAAACAAAATCACTGATTGGCCAAAAATTGTCCAATAAACACTGGTGGGCTCTATTACAAGTCCTGTAACAGTAACTGCAGAAGTTGCAGTGAATATAGACACAATTGGATCTCCCAACCCGTCTCCATAGTGTGAAAAAGGTAGTAGTAATAGAATGGAACCAAATGAAATTAAAAGGAAAAATATTAAAGTTATTAAAAAAGGCGTAGAAAAAGTTCTGCTACTAAACCTTCTCTCCCTAATATCAAATGAATTAGGAGACATGTCTCTCTGTCGTCTCTTTTTGATTAAAATATCGCCTGATTGTTGCATTAATTCTCTTCTTTAATAGATAAAAAAAGAATTATACTTTAACAGTTTTTGAAAAATATATAAAAATCAGCTTGATAATACTGGTATTTTGTATGATTTTGGTTTAAAAAAATCACATCTATTAGAATTCACCAAATTGAGAATCTATTTGAATAACAAAAAAAACAAGTCGAATCAGATAAATCTTCCTCATATTCCAAAACCACATGGATATTTACCAAATATTCTTGACCAATACATTCACTCAAAATGGCCCCAATATTTACTTCAATGCTTTTTAGCTATTGTGTCATTATTCTTGATTTTAATTATTGGTGATAGTGTAATGAGAGCAGCTATAGTAGTGGGAGTAGCTTCTTCAGCTTTTACAATTTTTGTTGTGCCTGACAGTATTGCAGCTACACCAAGAAAGGTAATCGGTGGCCACTTAGTTGCTATATTAATCGCCTTTCTGATAGTGATTACAATACAAGTATTAAATATTGATGATTCACGACTTATTCTTAATATATGTGCAGCTGTTTCAGTAGGAATAGGTATCATCATCATGGTAGTAACAAATACAGAGCATCCACCTGCTGCAGGAACTTCACTTGGATTAATAATTCATGGATTTGATTGGAATTCTGTAATTTTTATTATTGCCAGTACACTTCTACTATCACTAATCAGAATCATTCTTAGACACAGAATGATTAATTTACTTTAATTAAATTTCTAATATATATTTATTTTGTTATATTAGATTTATAGCGAAAGTATCACTACAAATTATGCTAAAAAATATACAGAACTCTATAGAAAGAATTCATGAATGCGATGTCAAAATCGTATTATCTGTTTCAGGAGCAGGTAGCAAGGCATTGTCTTGGCTTTTGGAAGTTCCTGGTGCATCTAATTCTATTTTAGAGGCCAACGTACCTTATTCTGAAAAATCCATGTCCTCTTTTTTAGGCTCAAACCCAGAAAATTCTGTTTCAAATCCCACTTCTCTTATGATGGCTGAAACAGCATATAGACGTGGTGTTAAATTACGATCATCTAACGATAAAGTGATAGGAGTGGCATGTACTGCAGCGATCACTACATCTCGTAAAAGAAAAGGGGAAAACCAAGCTTTTATATCTTTTTGGTCTGATACTGTTAGAAATACAGTACATATTAAATTTATTAAAGAAAAATTAACTCGAAAAGAAGAAGAAGAATTAGTCAGTCAATCAATCATAGAATTTCTACATGAAGAAATATTCGGAGAATCCCCAAATTCAATCAGATCTGAAAATACTTCTAATACAAAAATTCAATTCCAAAATGAATTGTCCGCATTAACTTCTAAACAAATTGAATCTATAGAATATTTAGGAAACTTACCTAAATATTCTGACAGTAATTTTTCCGGAGTAATTCTTTCAGGTTCTTTTAATCCAATTCATAAAGGCCATATAAATTTATTGAATTTAGCTTCGCAAATTACCAATAAAACTCCTGCCTTTGAGCTTTCTGCATTCAACGTCGACAAACCTCCACTGTCAATAGATGAAATCAATGGCAGGTTAGAACAATTCGAATCTAATCAAACTGTTCTTGTTAGTAATTCCCCTCTTTTCTCTCAAAAATCTAAAATTTTTCCTGGCAGTACTTTTGTAATCGGGTGGGACACTGCTGCAAGATTAATAAACCCCAAATATTATGATCAAAGTGAAAATATTATGTACAATTCTTTAAATGAAATTGAAGAAACAGGATGTGATTTTTTAGTTGCCGGTAGATTAGCTGATGGAAGTTTTAGAGAATTATCAGCACTTAAAATTCCTGCCAGATTTAAAAAAATTTTCAAATCTATTCCTGAGTCTAAATTCAGAATAGATATTTCTTCGACACAATTAAGACTAAGTGGACTATCTGAAAAATAATGTCATTTAAAAACTTGCAAGATTTTATAACCTATTTAGAAAGTAAAGGTGATCTCCTTAGAATTACTGCTGAAGTATCTACTGAATTGGAAATTTCAGCTATTACGGATCGAACTATCAAATCTAATGGACCCGCATTACTGTTTGAAAACGTAACCGGATACGATCATCCAGTTGTAACCAATTTATTTGGATCTCATCAAAGAATGGCCTGGGGATTAGGAATAGAAAATTCTGATGAACTTACAGAAAAAGTTGAGTCAATATTAAACATAGCAAAAACTCCGCCCACATCTATGATAGACAAATTACGCACATTAAAAGATTTAGTTTCTCTAGCTAGAACTCAACCGAAAATTATTACGTCTGCACCTGTACAAGAAGTAGTATTAGAAAACGATCAAGCAGACCTTACTATGTTTCCTCATTTAAAATGTTGGCCTATGGATGGTGGCAAATACATTACCTTACCTTTAGTTTTTTCTAAAGATCCAGTCACAAAAACCAAAAATGTAGGCATATACAGAATGCAGGTTTTTGACAAAAAAACTGCTGGTATGCACTGGCAAACACATAAAGTTGGAGCTAGCCATTTCAGGGTTGGAGAAGAAAATAAAATCAGTAAATTAGAAGTAGCTGTAGCATTGGGCGGAGATCCTGTAACTATGTGGTCTGGCGTATTACCTATTCCTCCAGACATGTATGAAATAGCTGTAGCGGGTGTAATTAAAAACTCTCCAATAGAAATGGTGAAATGTAAAACTGTAGATTTAGAAGTTCCTGCTAATTCAGAAATAATTTTAGAAGGATATGTTATACCTGGAGAACTTAAAACCGAAGGTCCTTTTGGAGATCATACCGGATATTATTCTCTAGAAGATGAGTACCCAGTATTTCATTTAACTGCTATTACTCACAAAAAAAATTATATTTATCCAGCAACTGTAGTAGGCAGACCTCCATCTGAAGATTTCTTTATGGGAAAAGCTGTAGAGAGGCTGATGCTTCCAGCATTAAAATTAACTCTCCCAGAAATCAAAGATGTGAACATGCCTGCAGAAGGTGTTTTCCACAACTTGATTATAGTATCAATGAAAAAACAATTCCCAGGTCATACGAGGAAAGTAATGAATGCTCTTTGGGGATTAGGTCAAATGATGCTAGTTAAGGGGATTATAGTTGTAGATGATTTTGTAGATGTACAAAACATTTCTGAAGTTGCTTGGCGTGTCACAAGTAATTTAGATCCCAAAAATGACATTGTAATTCTTGATGGGCCTATTGATGATTTAGACCATTCAAGTGCAACTCCCAAAATAGGAAGTAAAATTGGTCTAGATGCTACTACAAAAACTAAAATGGACGGTAGAGATAGAGAATGGCCACCAGATGTTGAAATGGATGGTGAAATACTAGACTTGATTAATAAACGCTGGAAAGAGTATGGATTTGAATAATCAAACCGATCCAAATCTGATTAATAAAACCACATATTTCTTCCAAGCAATTAAATTTCAAGAAAGTATATTTGCTTTACCATTTGCATACATTGGAATGATTCTATCGATAGAAAAACTACCTGATTTCCAAACTTTTGCATGGATCACCATTGCAATGATTTCAGCCAGAACATTTGGGATGGCTATGAATCGTATAATAGACAATGAAATTGATAGCAAAAACCCTAGAACTTCTGGAAGACATATACCTAAAGGATTACTAAGTGTAAAAGAGGTATTAGTTCCAACAATTATCAGTGCTTTGATTTTCTTTTTTGCCGCTTTCCAATTAAATCTAGTTGCCCTAGTTCTATCTCCCATAGCATTATTATATTTATCCATTTACCCATACACAAAACGTTTTACGTGGACAGCTAATCTATTATTGGGGTGGGCCCTAGCTATTGCACCATCTGCAGCTTGGATTGGATCAACAGGATCATACAATATAATTCCATTTCTTCTCTCCATAGCTGTAGCATTATGGGCAGGAAGCTTTGATATTTTGTACCATTCTCAAGACATAGAATTTCAAAACAAAAACAATTTACACTCAGTGGCTAAAAAATTCGGGATTGAAAATGCATTTTTAATTTCAAAGATAATGGATACTTTATCAATGACGTGTCTCTTGGCTGTAGGATTTATATTAGATTTAAATTATATTTATTTTTTCGGATGCCTATTTAGTACCTTTTTAATGATTTATAAATATGTGTTAATTTCACCTGATGATTTGTCAAAAATGGGAATTGCATTTCTACGAATCAATGCTTTTGTCTCTACTTCAATGCTTTTAGGAACACTCTTAGCTATAATATAGATATGGATACAGAAAATAGAGTAATAGTAGGGATTTCGGGAGCTAGTGGAGCCATTCTAGCTTCAAAAATGATAGATACACTTATAGACAATGATCTTTCGGTATCCGTAGTAGCATCTGGTCCATCCAGAATGGTTTGGCAACAAGAAATGGAAGAATCATTTGGAGAAGCTATTGAACGATGGTCAGAACATAACAAATTCGAAATATTTCCAATAGGTGATTTCACAGCTCCTATTGCTAGCGGAAGCTACCCTGCAAAAGGAATGATTATAGTCCCATGTAGTATGGGTACAGTTTCAGCAATATCTGCGGGATTATCTGATAATTTAATCAGAAGAGCTGCAGATGTCTGCCTAAAAGAAAAAAGGAAATTAGTGATTGTTCCTAGAGAATCCCCTTTAAATGCTGTACACCTAGATAATCTTAGTAATTTAGCAAAAATTGGGGTGACAATTTTGCCTTCAGATCCCCCATATTATTTAGGCATCAAAACCATAGAACAATCTGCAGAGGTACTTGCTCAAAAAAGTTTAGTTGCTCTAGGTATTTCTGAACAATTACCAGAGAAAATGCAATACATGGGTCCTACAAAAAAATGAATATAGAAAACCTTTCATTATATTTAGATTTTTGTCATCAATTAGCAAACGCAGCTGACAAAATTTCAATGCCTAATTTCATTGAACAAAAAAATCTGGAAATCGAAAAAAAAACAGATGGATCTTTTGTAACTAAGGCTGATAAACAAATTGAAGATCTTTTATCTTCAATGATCAATAATAAATTCCCCTCTCATGGTTTCTTTGGTGAAGAGTCTTCACAAAAAAATACTGAATCAAATTTCAAATGGATTATAGACCCCATTGATGGTACTCATGGTTTTATGAGAGGAATGCCAATTTGGGCTACATTAATAGCGCTTGAATATAATCAAAAAATCATAACCTCAATGATTTCGGCGCCCGCTTTAGGAAGCCGATGGTGGGCATCAATTAATAATGGATCATACAAATCATTTAAAGATCATATTTCAAAAATAGAAGTTTCAAAAATAAATAAGATTTCTGAATCTCAGGTTTTATTTACTGGAATTAAAGAATGCTTAAATAAATGGCCTGAATTTCAAATAATTTTAGATACCGCATGGAGGGAAAGAGGTGTGGGTGATTTTTGGGGTCACTGCCTTGTGGCAGAAGGAGTGGCAGAATCAATGATTGATCCAATTGTGAATATATGGGATGTAGCTGCGCTTTACCTTCTTGTGACTGAAGCCGGAGGTGTCATGACAGACAATGCCGGCTTACAATCATATTCATCAGGACATGCTATATCTTCAAACAAGGCAATTCACCCAGAAATTATAGCTACCCTATCTAATCAGTAAAATATGTCTGATCAGTAGTTGATTCATCAGGATTAATTAATGACTCAGGTTCTTGCCCATTTGCCACTCTCACAGCATTGTAACCAGCAAAAGCTCTACTCTTTGCCCATGCTTCTTGAGTAAATGCCGCCAAATGCGGAGTAATTAAGACATTGTCCATATCAATTAAAGGATTATCTTCAGGAGTTGGTTCAACTTCAAGTACATCCACGCCTGCAGCCATAATTTTATTTTCTTCCATAGCTCTGATAAATGC
Source organism: uncultured Chloroflexota bacterium (assembly GCA_913045625.1). Classification (GTDB taxonomy): domain Bacteria; phylum Chloroflexota; class Dehalococcoidia; order Lucifugimonadales; family UBA826; genus AG-426-M11. Next base: position 22,935 of record CAJWPE010000005.1, read on the forward strand.
ATCTTCATCAACAACAGGTCCTCTACATGCATTTATCAATACAGCGGTAGGCTTCATGATATCAAATTCATGGTCGCTAATCATACCTTTGGTTTCATCATTTAATGGGACATGTAAAGAAACAATATCTGCAGTTTTTAATAATGTTTCTTTGTCTACTTTTGTCCACCCCATCTTTTCAACTAAATCCGAATTACGATCTACAGGATCGTGATAAATAATTTCACAATCCCAACCTTGTAACCTTTTTGCTACACGAGATCCTATTCTTCCTAATCCGATAATTCCAACAGTTTTTCCTGAAATTTCAAAAGCTTGTGACAACCAATCAGCACGAATATCTCCCATCCATTCCCCATTTTTAACATTCTCAAATTGCAATTGGAATTTTCTAAATACACTAATCATCAAAGTAATAGTGTGTTCAGCTACAGAAACAGCATTGCCTCCACCATTATTTGCAACTTTCACACCTAATTCAGCTAAACCTACTTTATCTAATTGATTTGTTCCAGCACTAGTAGATTGAATCAATTTTAAGTTTGGACACTTGGCAGCTAATTCAGTAGTAAACGGGATTTCTCCATAAGTAATTACCACCAATGTGTCTTTGAGTTGCTCAGCAGCTTCGTCAATTGGCAGGTCTGCTTTCACCCAAGAAATCTCAGTGCCTTCTGGGGCTTGATCTTTTACTAAGGCAAATTGAACATCTACTGTAGGGGCATCTGGACCCCAAAAAACTATTTGAGCAGTACTCATAACTCATCTCCTATTTTCATATGGAGTGGATTATATGAGATTATTCAATAAATTGCTCGGATAAAATAAAATTACACTATGTATACAAAAATTCAAATATCTATAGATGGTCCAGCTGCTTCAGGAAAATCTGCAGTAGGTGAACTGTTAAGTAAAAAATTAGATTATTTATTTTTAGACACTGGACTAATGTATAGAGCCGCCACAAAAATCATATCTGACCTAAATTTATTTTTAGACGATCTAAAAAACATTAAACATTCAATCAACAATTCGTCTTTCGAGTTAGTTACTGTGTCTGGCCAGGCTCGATTATTGGTTAATTCAGAAGATATTACAGACTATCTTAAAACTACTGAAATAGACCGCAATGTCTCAACAATTTCTAAAATACCTGAAGTTAGAGAAATTTTAGTCTCTCATCAACGTAAAATTGCATCTCACACTAATATCGTCATGGTTGGTCGTGATATTGGCAGTGTAGTCTTGCCTGATGCCACTTTAAAAATTTATTTAGATGCTTCAGTAGAAGTACGAGCCAAAAGAAGATTAAATGACAATAAACAAATTTTTTCTCCAAATGACTTTGATATAATTAAACGTGATTTAATTCAAAGAGACAAAACTGATTCAAGTAGAGAGCATTCACCTCTCATGATTCCCAACGGATCTGTTGTCATAGACACATCTGACTTAAATATAAATGAGGTAATTGAATCAATACTTATGGAGTTAAAGAATTAATGAACTTCTTTTTTCACTTTTGTAATTTTCTTCAAAGAAGAACTTTAAAATGGTTTGGTGATTTTGAACAATCAGGAATAGAAAACGTTCCTCCTTTCGGACCTTTAATAGTCGTTTCAAATCACATGAGCGACATTGACCCATCTATCCTAGCTGTCACCATTAAACGTAGATTATGGTTTTTATGTAAACATGAAGCTTTTAGGACATTCGCAAAAAGAAGATTCTTGTACGCTTATGGAGCTTTTCCTATCAATAGAGAAAAAGCTGATTTCTCAGCCCTAAAATGGGGAGTAAAAAAATTAAAAAATAATGAAGTATTAGTTTTATTTCCTGAAGGCCACATTAATTATGGTCAAATGATAAAAGCTAAACAAGGGGTAGTAAGAATCATCCAAATGACAGATGCCACAATCCTTCCTGTTGCAATTACTGGGACAGAAAGATTTGAGCACAATGTAATGAGAATATTGAACCCTACAGGCAAAATTACATGTACAATAGGATCGCCTTTTTCACTACCTAAAATTGAAGGCAAAATCACTCCTGAAGTCATGGATTCTTTAAATCAAATAATTATGGAAAGAATTGCTAATTTACTCCCAGAAAAATATAGAGGCGTATACAACATCAGTGCAAAATAATTTGGTGAAAAAATGTGCGGAATTATAGGATATACAGGTCACCGTCAAGCATCACCAATTCTTGTAGATGCTCTAAGCGACCTTGAATACAGAGGATATGACAGTGCTGGAATTTCTGTTTTTCAAGATGATCACACTCATCAAACTTATAGAACTGCCGGAAAAGTAGAAACATTAAAATCTACTTTAAATGGTCATTTAAATGGAAACTCAGGAATAGCTCATACCCGATGGGCCACTCATGGTGACCCTTCAATTGAAAACGCTCACCCGCACACTGATGAGGTTGGAAGTTTATCTGTAGTGCACAATGGAATAGTAGAAAACCATTTGGATTTACGGCACGAATTGATTAATAAAGGGCACAAATTCACATCCAATACTGATACAGAAACCATTCCTCACTTAATTGAGGATTTTATAAACAATGGAGATTCTTTTGAGAACTCTGTTCTTAAAGCAGCCCCAATGATTAAGGGAGCTAATTCAGTAGTATTAATGAATAATGACCACCCTGACACTATCATCGCATTTAAAAAAGGTTATGCTGGTGGATTAATTGTAGGAATAGGAGTTAAAGAAGTATTTATAGCTAGTGATTTAAGTGCTATTACTCCTCACTGTAACAAAGTCGTTCACTTAGACGATTCCGAAATAGCAATTATTAAACCAGATCACGTGATTTTCAAAAACTTAGAAAATGTAGTCATCAACAAAACAATAAATACCGTTTCAAGTAATCCTTTTGCCTCCGCTAAAGGTAAATACCGACATTTCATGCTAAAAGAAATACATGAGCAACCAGAATCTATCATTAGTTCTCTAAGAGGAAGAATATCTTTCGAAGATCATTCGATCAGATTAAAAGATTTAACACTGCCCGACAAAAAAATTGAAAAAATTGAAAAAATTTTTCTTACTGGCATGGGCACTAGCATGCATGCTGCAATGTTGGGAAGATTATGGTTTGAAAAATTAGCAGGTATCCCTGCTGAATGGGACAATTCATCAGAGTTCAGGTATCGCGATCCAATAATTTCAGAAAAAACATTATTTATTTCAATTTCTCAGTCTGGAGAAACAGCAGACACATTGGCTGCAATGCAGTTGATGAAGGAATCCACAATTGACCAAATCACCCTTTGCAATCACCCCAATGCACAATCAAGTCGACTGGCCAACGACACATTACAAATTCGTGCAGGTTTAGAAATAGGTGTAGCCGCAAGTAAAACATTTACATGTTCTCTTGTTACTTTGTACTTACTAGCAATTCATATCGGAATTGTCAGAGGACACATCGATCAAAATACAATCCCTGATCTGATTAATGAACTAGCAAAACTACCCGAATTAATGGGATCACTATTAAAAAGTAAAACAATTTATGAAGAATTAGCCGAAAAGTACCACAATAATCCAGACTTCTTATTTCTTGGTCGAGGATTAAATTTCCCTATAGCTTTAGAGGGGGCCCTTAAACTTAAAGAAATCAGTTATCTACATGCTGAAGGCTATCCAGCAGGAGAAATGAAACACGGACCAATTTCTCTGATTGATAATCAAATGCCTATTGTCACAATAATTCCTCAAGATAGTACATATAATAAAATGTTAAATAATTTGAGTGAGGCACAAGCTAGAGGTGGAGTCATAATTGCGATAGCTTCAGAAAGTGATAACTCGATTAAAAACTCAGCAGATCATGTAATTAAGATTCCCGACTGTTCGGAACTTTTGTCACCTTTATTAACTATAATTCCATTACAACTTCTTTCTTACTATATAGCTGTGAGAAGAGGTTGTGATGTCGATCAACCTAGGAATTTAGCTAAATCAGTAACTGTAGAATAAATTTTCAAAAAAAATCATCTCACATTAATGCCCTCTGAACAAAACCACAATTTACGAATAGCCATAGTTTTTATAGTTACGGGGTCAGCATTTGCTGCAGCCTGCAACATACTAGCAAAAATAGCTCAGTCTGATTTATTAGGGGAACCTCTTCATCCATTACAAGTAAGTCAGGGTAGATTTTTATTTGCTTTTTTAATTATTTCAAGCTTTACAATAATTAGAAGACCAAAATTTACAAAACCAAACCTACCTGTTCACGTATTCAGAACTTTTTGTGGTTACAGTGGAGTCAGTTTAATGTTTACTGCTGCAGCACTAATACCAATTTCAGATGCTACAGCACTAGGATTTTTAAACCCAATTTTTGGATTATTTTTTGCAATTCCTATCCTAAAAGAAAAAGTAGGAAAACTAAGGTGGTTAGCTACAGTTATTGGTTTTGTTGGGGCTATGATTCTTATTAGACCGACAAATTCAACTTTTGATCCCGGAGCAATTTTTGCAGTGGTTGCTGCTTTATCAATTGGATTAGAGCTAGTATTAATCAAATTTCTCACTGGAAAAGAAAAAACTGTTCAAATATTACTCATCAATAATGCGATAGGACTTACTATATCTACCCTAGTAATGATTAATTTTTGGGCTCCACCGACTATGATGCAATGGATTCTACTTGCCGGAATTGGCATATTTATGATCACAACCCAAACTTGCAATATTTATGCCCTCAGAAATGCAGATGCTAGCTTTATTGTCCCTTTCACTTTCAGTACTTTAATCTTTGTTTCTATATATGATTATTTGATTTTCTCATCTTATCCAGATTACATAAGTGTTTTGGGAGCTGCAGTGATTATTAGCGGAGTTGGACTAATTGCGTGGCAAGAAATCAAAAAACACAAAAAAATAGCTTGATTTTTTATTTTTTAAATTAATTTTATTTTGTATAATCTCTGTGAAAATCTGCAGGATGAAGATGACAAAATTAAACATGACCACAGATTCATATCAACCAATTAATACAGGTTTTTCTTTTAGAAAACTAATTAGAATCATTGGCATTACTAAAAACAATGTCATTTGGTTCCTTAGTAGGTTTATTCCTCAAATAGAATCTAGCATTCTGTTTGCTGGTGATGACAAATTATTTAAACAAATTTTGATTGAATCTAAGTACTATGGCGAGTACGGAGTAGGGCATTCCACAAAATGGGTTTACAAAAATACTTATGCAAAAATACTAGCTGTAGATACTTCACATAATTGGGTTAAAAGAACCGAAAAAGAATTAAAATTTGATAAAAGAGTCAAGATAAATTGGGCAAATCTTGGGCCCGTTAGAGCGCTAGGAAGACCAGTAAATTACGACTACAGACACAACTTTGATGAATATACTTCGTCCATATGGACTAGAGATGAAAAACCAGATGTCGTTTTAATAGATGGAAGATTTAGAGTAGCTTGTTTTTTAAAAAGCTTATTAAATGCTAACCCATCTACCATCATTCTCTTTGATGATTATGTGAACAGGCCGCATTATCATATTGTAGAAGAATTTTTGATACCAAAACAAATTTGTGGACGACAAGCTTGTTTTGTAGTTCCTGCAAACTTAGACAAAGAAAATATCAATAAAATGTACAACCAATTTTTAATTGTCATGGATTAATATACTTGATAGGAATAGGTTGTTATGCTAAGTTTCTCCCAATTTAGATAGGAGACCCAAACATGTTGCCACACGTAGAGAAATTTGGGATATATTTCAACGCCAAAGACGAATCAGTGGTCAGAATCACTTCGCCGTATTGGTTCCCACCAGAACCCGAATGGATATTTGTAACAAATGAAGTAAATGCCACATTAACTAGTATTAGAGAGACAATTAAATCTGAAGGGATATCTCAAAATACTGAAAATGTAAAATGGGGCCGTATCCCTTTATTGGATTAATTATATGTCAGATCAAAAAGGCTTATCACTATACGAAGCAGCCAAAGCGTCAGGCGTTAGTTTTTCAAAAGATTGGGTACCTTCAAGCAATTATATTGAAGCAAATGGTCTAAATTTTCATTATTTACAATGGGGAGATAAATCTAACCCAACTATGATCATGTTGCATGGTTTTGCACAACAATGCCATTCATGGGATTTCGTAGCCCTTTCATTTGCAGACAAATACAACATTTTAGCTATAGACCAAAGAGGACATGGTGACAGCGACTGGGATCCACAAAAAGATTACACACCTGAAGCTCAACAAAAAGATATCGCTGCAATAGTGAATAAATTAGAATTAAACGATTTTGTATTAATGGGACTATCAATGGGTGGAAGAAATTCATTTACTTATGCTTCAAACCATCCAGAAAAAGTAAAAGCTCTAGTAATAGTAGATGCCGGACCAGAAAATGTCAGAGTCGGTACTCAAAACATTAGAAATTTCGTTGAACAAGAAGATGAACTAGATTCCATCGATGCATTTGTTGACAGAGTTATAGCTTACAATCCCAGAAGAGATAGAACTCAAATCAGAGGGAGTATCGTAAATAATCTAAAAGAACTACCTAATGGTAAATGGACATGGAAATACGACAAAATACTTCGTTCTGCAGGCAGAATGGGAAAACCCCAAGACCCTGAAGTAACAAAAAAACTTTGGGGATACATTGAATCACTTGAATGCCCAACTCTAGTAGTTAGAGGAGACTCTAGTGACATTATAGCAACAGGTACAGCCGATGATATGGTGGATAGAATTCCAAACGGGCATTTAGCTATAGTAGAAAATGCAGGACACCTTGTAATGGGAGATAATCCTTCAGGATTTGAAAAAGCTGTAAGTAAATTTATTAACGATTTGTAGCTATGAATTGCTACTAACGCAACTGAATGATACAATTTCATGTCTAAAGAAAAGATAATAAAAAGTGAGAGGAATCCAGGAGTTGGGATTGGATAAGGCTGAGAAGCAAACTGTAATTGAAGAATATAGACTACACGACAAGGACACTGGTTCTGTTGAATCTCAAGTCGCTGTCCTGAGCACAAGAATCACAGAACTTACACAGCATCTAAGAGAGCACAATCACGATGAATCTACCCGAAGAGGTCTGCTCAAAATGGTAGGTAAGAGAAAAAAGTTGTTGAAATACTTAAACAATAAAGACGTGAATAAGTATCGCTCATTAATTTCAAGACTAGGATTGAGAAGGTAACGACCTTTTTAATTTTCATAGTACTCGCCCCTTAAGTTCCCCTCTAATTAGGAGATATACCATTTCAGCATTAAATGTTAGCCGTCAAATTGGCGATATAGAATTAAAATTTGAAACTGGAGTATTAGCACCAAAAGCTAGTGGCTCAGTTCTAATTACTCAAGGTGATAATGTAGTGTTAGCTACAGTTACAATGAGCTCCCCAAGACAAGGAATTGATTTCTTTCCTCTAACTGTTGACCTAGAAGAAAGACATTATGCTATCGGACAAATACCCGGTAGTTTTTTTAGAAGAGAAGGAAGACCTACTACACAAGCTATTTTGACATGTAGGTTAATCGACAGGCCTATTAGACCTCTTTTTCCAAAAGGATTCAAAAATGAAGTGCAAGTAATTGCCACTACTCTTTCAAGTGATAAAGAAACTCCATTAGATATACTAGCTCTAAATGGAGTATCTACAGCTCTTACAATCTCAAACATTCCGTTTAATGGACCATTAGCAGCTACTAGAATGGGATACATAGATGGAGAATTCATAATCAACCCATCATATGAACAACTAAGCGAAAGTCTTTTAGATATCGTAGTTGCTAGTACAAAAGATGGGGTATCAATGATGGAAGCTGGAGCAACAGAAATTGATGAAGACATCGTTTATGAAGCTATAGAAATAGCACATCAGACAAATCAAGAAATCATTGAGTTACAAGAAGATTTTGTAAAAATTGCAGGAAAAGACAAATCTGATTTCACGCCTATAGGTCACGATCCTGAAGCAGTAGAAAAATCAAGAAGTATTCTAGGTGACCAAATTTACCAATCTCTTTGTGACGCTTCAGATCAAGATGATATGCGTGCAAAATTAAAAGATTTAGAAGAAAAGTTAAAAACTGATTTAGAAGAAGAATTTGAATCAAATGTAATTTCTGGAGCTTTTGAAGAATTACTAGATGAACAATTTAGACTTCGAATCCTCAAAGATGGTGTCCGCCCTGATGGACGAGGCCTTAAAGAAATCAGAGAATTGTCTGCAGATGTTTCTTTATTGCCTAGAGCTCACGGCACTGGACTCTTCAACAGAGGTGAAACTCAAATTTTAGGGGTTACGACTTTAGGGTCATCAGGAGATGCTCAAAAAATTGATAATCTAAGTCCTGAAACATCTAAAAAATTTATGCTTCATTATAATTTCCCACCGTATTCAGTCGGTGAAGCGGGTAGAGTTGGTTCTCCAGGTAGAAGAGAAATTGGACATGGCGCTTTAGCCGAAAGAGCTTTGAGTGCGGTACTACCTTCACAAGAAGATTTCCCTTACACAATAAGAATAGTTTGTGAAGCTTTAAGCTCAAATGGAAGTACTTCAATGGGCAGTGTTTGTGCAGGAACTTTATCTTTAATGGATGCAGGTGTACCTATATCTTCTCCTGTAGCTGGAATTTCTGTCGGGTTGATCACAGGTGAAGATGATTCCTACGTGACACTTACAGATATTCAAGGACTAGAAGACCATGTAGGAGATATGGATTTTAAAGTTGCAGGCACATCAAGTGGTATAACAGCCATACAATTAGACATTAAAGTTAACAGCATAAGTTTTGCAGTTATCAAAGACACACTGGCACAAGCAAAAGAAGCTAGGGCTCAAATATTAAATGTTATTGAAACTGCAATTCCAGAAGTGCGACAAGAAGTAAGTCCTCATGCTCCTAGAATTCAAAAGATCCAAGTTCCTGTAGATAAAATAGGAACCGTCATTGGACCGGGTGGAAAAATGATCCGAAGTATTGTTGAGGAAACAGGCGCTACTGTAGATATAGAAGATGACGGAACAATACTGATTGGATCTTCTGATGCTGAAAGTGCAAACAAAGCAATTTCAATCATTAACGATCTAACACGAGAAATTCAAGTTGGTGAAATGTTCACAGGAAAAGTTGCCAAAGTTGCTTCATTTGGAGCATTTGTAACACTTTTACCTGGGACTGACGGTATGGTTCACATTAGTGAATTGGACGAAAGTAGAGTCGAAAAAGTAGAAGATGTAGTCAATGTTGGAGATAGTATTACCGTTAAAGTTATCAATATTGATAATGCGGGAAAAATTAAATTATCCCGAAAAGCTGCATTAAATCCATCCGCATCTAACGAAATAGTAAAAGCAGAACCTATAGATGTGAATGTAGGTGATATTATCACTGGAGCAGTAGTTAATATCACAAAATTTGGAGCTTTTGTAGAAATTGCTCCAGGAACAGATGGAATGGTTCACATTAGTGAATTAGAAAACTATCGTGTAGCTAATGTAGAAGACGTTGTTAGTGTTGGTGAAGAAATCACTGTTGAGGTAATAGAAATTAATGATAATAAAATTAAATTATCTAGGAAATCATTACTTACGGATTAATGAATACGATGACTGATATCAAAGTTGTAGTTAATGGCGCATTAGGAAGAATGGGCCAAGAAGTTCTCAATGCTGTTTACAAAGCAGAAGGACTTACTGCAGTAGCTGGATCAGATGTTGCTGCCACTTCTAAAACAGTTAAAATTCCAAACACCTCAATTGAACTCCCGATTTTTAACAATATTAATGATGCACTATCAAATTCTGATGTTGTTGTAGATTTCAGTAATGCTTCAGGTGCAATGAAAGTAATTACTGCTGCATCAAAAGCAGGAGTTAATTGCGTAATAGGATCCACAGGTTTATCTGACGAAGATTTTAAAAATGCAAAATCTTTATCTGAAGAAAACCAAGTGAGTGTAATTATTGCTCCAAACTTCGCTATTGGTGCGGTACTTATGACTCATTTAGTAAAAGAATCAGCTAAGTTTTTTGACTACGCTGATTTAACTGAGGTTCACCATGAAGCAAAAATAGACTCTCCTTCTGGAACAGCAATTTCAATTGCACAAGCTGCATATGAAGGAAAGCAATCTGATTTCCAAAACCCAAAACCTGAAAAGGATTTAATAGATAACACTAGAGGTGGTTCATTCAATGGGGTAGTAATCCACAGCGGGAGAATGCCTGGAAGAGTAGCCCACCATGAAATGGTTTTTGCATCTTTAGGACAAACGTTAACAATTCGACATGATTCGATTAATCGTGAAAGCTTTATGCCAGGCGTAGTAATGGCCATTAGGGCTACTTCAGAAATGAAAGGATTAACAATAGGTCTAGAAAAAATCATGGGGCTAAAATGAATGAATGCAAAGTTGCAGTAATTGGAGCTACTGGAGCAGTAGGTCAAGTTTTTCTAAAGATCGCAGAAGAAAGACAATTCCCTATTTCTCAAATCAGGTTGTGCGCATCTGAAAGATCTATTGGCAAAACACTAAAATTCAACTCTGAAGAAATCCCTGTAGAACTATGTACTAGAGAATTACTAGAAGAAGTAGATTTTGCTTTTATTTCTGCAAGCGGTGATATAAGCAGAGAATTTGCCCCTATAGCAGCTGAGGTTGGCACTGTAGCAATCGATGACAGCTCAGCCTTCAGAATGGATCAATCTGTTCCATTAGTGGTACCTGAAGTCAATGCAAACGACTTAGATTCACATCAAGGAATTGTTGCTATTCCAAATTGCTCAACAACACCATTAGTGATGGTCTTAAAGTCGTTGTCAAAAGTATCTAAAGTTAAAAGAGTAGTAGTTGACACTTTTCAATCAGTTACAGGAACTGGATCTGCTGCATTACAGGAACTAGAAGATCAAAGTTCAAAAATACTTTCCAATCAAAATTTTAGCGTTAATGAATACCCTCACCAAATTGCATTCAATGTTCTGCCTCACATTGAACCATTTCAAGAAAACGGATATACACGAGAAGAGATGAAAATGGTTTATGAGACTCGTAAAATATTACACGATGAACAACTTATGGTTTCGGCTACTTGTGTTAGAGTGCCTGTTCCTATAAGTCATAGTGAATCTATGCACATTGAGTTTGAAGATAGGGTATCACCTGAGGAAGTAAGACAAATTTTATCAACTGAAGCAGGAATCAAAGTTATGGACGATCCTTTTTCAGATGTGTATCCTATGCCCATTCAAGCTACTGGAATTGATGATGTACTTGTAGGAAGAATTCGTAAAGATGTATCTCATCCTAACGGAATTGCAATGTGGGTAGTATGTGACAATCTTAGAAAAGGTGCCGCACTCAACGCAATTCAAATAGCTGAACAAATGATGAAAAAAGACGTAGTGAAACACTCTAACTGGAGGTAAAAATGGTTGAATTTGGAAGACTACTTACTGCAATGATTACCCCATTCAATCCTGACGGAACAATTAATTTCCCACAAGCAAGAAAACTTGCGCAAGCTCTTGTTTCTTCTGGAACAGAAGGCTTGGTAATAGGAGGAACAACAGGAGAAGCACCATCAATGTCAGATGATGAAAAAATCAGGTTGTTTGCAGAAGTAAAAGAAGCTGTTGGAGATTCTGCTGCTGTTATCGCTGGGACTACAGACAACAACCACAACAAATCAATAGAACTGTCTAAAGAGGCTGAAAAAGTAGGTGCAGATGCTCTTTTATTAACTGTTCCTGCCTACAACAAACCAACACAAGAAGGTTTATATAGAAATTTCAAAGCAATAGCTGAAGCAACTTCTCTGCCTGGAATCTTATACAATGTACCATCTAGAACTTCATTAAACATGACTGTTGAAACAACTCTTAGATTAGCTGAAATTGATAACATTATAGGGGTAAAAGAAGCATCTAGTGATTTTACCCAAATCACTACTATTATAGACAAAGCACCTGACGGTTTTAATGTTTGGTCAGGCAATGATGACGAAACTTTTCCAATCATGTGTGTAGGAGGATATGGAATAGTTAGCGTAGCCTCTCACATTTTAGGCAACCAAATTAAAACAATGATTGGATATATCCTTGACGGCAATTTAGAAACTGCTGCAAGTGAACACAAAAGACTTCTTCCTATATTTAAAGCCTTATTTTGGGTAACAAATCCTATTCCAGTTAAATATGCTGTCAACAGACATGGATTTGATGCAGGAATTCACAGACTTCCATTATGTGAACCAGACCAGTCTTTTATAAAAGACTTTAATCCTGTAATGGATTCATACAGTATAGATTTACCTGTTTAATTAAATTAAAGGTTTTACAGTAATAGTTTCATCACGATGCGGGCCTGTAGAAATTATGTCTACAGGAGCACCAATTAATTCTTGAATTCTATCAACATAATCACGAGCATTTTTAGGTAACTTATCTAAATCTGACATTCCTGCAGTTGGGATGTCCCAACCGGGCAATTCCTCATATACAGGAACACATCTACTTAAAGCAGCCATGCCACCTGGCAATTGATCAATGATTTCTCCGTCCAGTTCATAACCTGTACAGATCTTAACAATTTCAAATTGATCTAAAACGTCTAATCTAGTAATTACAGCAGAAGTATAACCATTTACTTGATGACTATATTTTGCAACTACTCCATCAAACCACCCTACTCTTCTAGCTCTACCTGTTGTGGTTCCAAATTCTCTAGCAATTGTTCTAATGCTTTCACCCACATCATCAAATAGTTCAGTGGGTAAAGGACCTGATCCAACTCTAGTTGTGTAAGCTTTAAAAACTCCAACTACAGAAGTTAAATATCTTGGCTGAATTGATAATCCAGTAATTGCTCCACCTATGCTTGAATTTGAAGAAGTCACATATGGATATGTTCCATGATCTATATCAAGTAAAACACCTTGGGCACCTTCTAAAACTGCATTAGACCCTTTAGATAATTGATCATTAATATACTCTCCTGTTGGAGCAATATATGGATATAACTTTTCTGACCAAATCTTACATAGCTCTAATAATTGGTCTACTGAAGGAGATTGTTGAACTTTATTTTTTTCAACTAATTGATTTGAAGACTCAACAAGTGCAATTAAACGATCTTTTAAAGTATCTATATCTAATAAATCTGCAGCCCTAATCCCTTTTCTAGAAATTTTATCTCTATATGCTGGACCTATCCCTTTACCAGTAGTCCCAATAGCATCTGTTCCTAATTTGATTTCAGAAAGGTTATCCAACACAACATGATGAGGAAGAATCAAATGGACTCTGTCACTTACAATCAATCTATCTGAAATATCTATCCCAACATCATTCAAAGCATTAATTTCGCTAATTAAAATATCTGGATTAATAACTAAACCATTTCCAATGATATTAATGACATTTTCATTGAATACTCCACACGGTAAAAGATGTAAACTGAATTCACCTAAATCGTTGATAACTGTATGACCGGCATTATTCCCTCCAGAAAATCTTGCCACTATATCAGCATCTTCAGCTAGAAAATCAACTATTTTACCTTTTCCTTCATCGCCCCATTGAGCTCCCAGAACTGCATGAGCAGGCATACTTCACTCCATAAAAAAATTTACAAAAAAATTCTCCGCAATTGTGAGCGTTCAAAGGCATCGACAGTGGAGATTCGACGATTATATCAGAGCTTATATCTGAAAAGCATTAACAATAAAAAACTATTTGTAAATAAATTTTGATACTTCCTCTATCGCCCTAGAAATATAAATAAATCTTTCTGAAGTTGACAAATCTATTTCATTAAATTTTTCATCTTGCTCATAACCACCCAATTCTGCGGGACCAGGAATCAAATTCAGTTGTAATTCACAAATTTTTCCTTCGGGGGTCACTACAATGCAACCTATATCAGAATTATTATCAATCGGATCCAATTCAATAGCTTTAATTGTTTGCATGCCCATAAAACCAGGAAATGGATCTATCGAGAGGCATAACCGTTCTAAAATATCGGTTAATTGATTTAACGATTCTAAATATTTTTCATTAGATTGTGACATCACTTCTCCGTTGACACTTATAAAAGCTAGACATATCATAAAATACTCTAATCATATTCCGGCTACGTAGCTCAGGGGTTAGAGCGGGGTCTTCATAAGGCCTAGGTCGGTGGTTCAAATCCACCCGTAGCCACCAACCATTTTACTATGGGGAAATTTTTCTTAAGGATGATAAACAACCATCTTTAATTCTGTCATTTCCTCTACTGCATATTTAGGACCCTCTTTACCCATTCCGCTATCTTTAAGTCCGCCATAAGGCATTAAGTCTACTCTCCATCCTGGACCGGAATTAATGTGTAAGTTACCTGAATCAACTTCTCTTGCAAATTTCATTGCCCAATCTAAATTTTGAGTAAATATAGCTGCACTAAGTCCATAATTTGAATCATTTGCTATTCGTATAGCCTCATCAATATCAGAAGAAGGAGTCACTGCAACAGCAGGCCCAAATAGTTCTTCACATGAAACTCTCATTTCAGGTTTCACATCAGCAACTACAGTTGGAGCATGCATTGCTCCTTCGTAATCACCGCCAGTAATAGTTCTAGCACCACTACTTACAGCTTCTTTTATCCATTCATTCACTCTCACGGCTTCTTGAGGTTTGACCATAGGACCCATTTTGATTGATTCATCCATTGGATTACCTGTACTAATTTTTTCAACACCTTCTTTAAGAGCATCTAAATAATCTGAATAAATTCTTTTATCTGCAATTACTCTTTGAGCCGAAATGCATACCTGTCCAGCGTTAGCAAAACCACTAGAAATAGTACCTGCTACTACTTTTTCAATATCTGCATCATGCATTACAATTAATGGTGCATTTGAACCAAGTTCCATAGTCACTTTTTTCAAACCAGCTGCCCTACAAATTCCTTCTCCTACATCTCGACTACCAGTAAAAGTGATTTTACGAATACGTGAGTCCTCTACAAGGGCTCCTCCAACTGTAGTACCTGAACCAGTAATACATTGAACAGCATCTGCCGGAAATCCTGCTTCAATTAAAATTTCAGTCAATTTTAGCGCTGATAAAGGAGTGTCAGAGGCAGGTTTGATAATCACCGCATTACCTGCTGCCAATGCAGGCCCCACTTTATGACAAACAAGATTTAACGGGAAATTAAAAGGTGCTATAGCAGCAACAATTCCAACTGGTACTCTTAATGTGAAACCAAGTTGACCAGTCCAAGTAGGAGAACCGTGTAATGGAACGACTTCACCTGATAAACGTTTAGCTTCTTCAGCAGATCCTGTCATAGTTTGAATTGCTCTTTGAACTTCACCAATCCCTTCAGATATGACTTTACCCTCTTCCAAGGTAATTGTTTGTCCAAGATCTACCATTCTTTCGTCCATTAATTTAATGGCTTTCATCAATAATTCATACCGTTGATATCCTGACATTTTAGCCATTTCTTTTGCGCCTCTTTCAGCAGCAGAAATAGCAGCAGATACATCTGCAGAAGTTGCTTTTGGAACTGTGTCAAAAGCCTCTCCATTAAAAGGATTTATTACTTGAATTTTGTCGTCTCTATCAACCCATGATCCATCAATGTACATTTTCATTATGCATGTCTCCAGTAATGTGTATTAGTACAACTATACCTTAATTATTTAGAAAATTATGTACATAATTTTCCTCAAAAAAACTTATGAATCAGGTATTAACTCCCTATGCTTTTTTGAATGAACACCTATAATTACAAGCCATTAAGGAGTAAAAATGAAAAATTTATCAAGTCTTTTATTAGCAATAGTAGTTTCTTCAATCTTTGTAGGATGTAATGCTGTGGGTCTAGCAACAGGTGAAAATGAAATTGATATGAAAGAACAAAAAATAAAAGAATGCACTGAATTGCTTTTAGATAAACAATTATTTTCCCAATGCCTTGATGAATTAGATCTAAGAAAATCTACGGCTATAAATATTGAGGAAGCTGAAAATCAAGCAATAGAGACTCTTCTTTTTGATGACTCTCGAGACAAAGCTATTAGTGCTATGCGAACATGCGATGAAATGACAAACGACAATGTGACATTCAATCAAGAGACACAAAAAATGTGTAAAGAAATTTCTCAAAACATTTATCACGGAAACCTATCTAGTAACGCGGATCTTGAAGATGTACAGAATGATATTGCAGATTCTATTCTGACTATGAAAACTTGCTTAGATGAAGCCAATAAAGATATCCCTTCAAAAAATATAAACATTATGTGCAGAGAAATTTCTGAACAAGCCTATCTAGATGCTGAAGGAAAATCATCAGAAGTTGAAGTTGCGATCGTTAAAGCATCTACTAAAGCTGCCTCCTCAACAATGTCTGCATGTATGTCGAATAGCAGAACCTCAGGCTTAGCGCTCTCTGAGTGTGCTTCTATGGCACGTAGAGAATTTAGTAATGCCGGCGGATCTACAGAACAAACCAGAAAGCAGCAGTCAAGTGGACTCCAACTATTTGATAAAAATGGAATTGAAAGAGCTGCGATTGACAAAGAAGGTCGCATTATGATGGCTAGATCTGGAGATAGTGGCTCTAGAGAAAATTCATCTCTAATTATCGCTGGAAATAATAATGTTTCATCTAATGATCAATTAGATCAGTTATCAAAACTACCTAAAGATGCGCCACAAGGATCTATTCAAATTACTGCCAACAGTTCAGTTTCATCGATGGGACAATTAGATGAAATAAAACCGAAAGATAAAGATGAAATGTCTGAAATGTTTAAAAAGTTCGAAGAAAGAATTAATGAACTAGAAAATCAAATTAGACAACTTCAAGAAATTATCGAAGACTTAAAACCATAATTCATAAATGGTAGGGCTTAAAAGCCCTACCATTTATATTATTTTGATCCCCAAGGAGTTATAGCCTTCTTTAAAGCTTCATAACCCTGCAAAAATCCTGGCCTATCACCACTATATACTTCATCAAAAGTATCTAGAGCATCATCTAACCATTTTTTCAATTCAGCATTTCCAGGATTTGCATCAATATACGCATCTCTTATCAATACGAAGTGAATTCTAGGATCATAAGGTTGTTTTGTTCCCCCTACCCATTCGTCACCGTCCAAAAGCCTCAACAACATTGCATCAGCTGAACCTAATGTTTGCTCATGAATTGGAGGGCCATCCATCCTATGCATTACTGATGTCATGTCTCTACCGTTTCCTGTCACATATCCCATATCTGACCAAACATTTCGCATATTAATATCTTGGCCTAAATGCTTAGCAACCATGCCACCAAAAGCTCTCAATGGATCCGATATATCTGCTAACAAATCTGTCAATCTATCTCCATCTAAATCAGTAGCAAGTACTATAGTATTTTGTTTTTCAATCAAATCCCAAATCAATAATCCATAATTAGTGTCGGAAATATGCTGTTCTATTCTTCCTCCCCAATTTTCCATTCCATCTTTAAAATCACTTGGAAGTAAATCAATGATTTTTTGAATACTTTCTTTATGTTCTTCATATGGATCAACTGCATATTTTCTACCCACTTGGAATTTGGTCCCTTGAAGTAACCAAGAATGTAATCCAGCATTAATTCCATCTTCCATAGCTTGAGTTGGTTTCGTAGCTACTCTTCCGACAAAACCAGTTTCATGAACAAGTTGTAAGAAAAGTCTGTTTGCATATGCCATTTGTACACCAGGTGTGTTCATTTCTGAATGAACCACTCCATTTGTATCCACCTCAAATTTTGGTTTATTTTGAGAATACGGAAGACAAGGCATACATCTAACAACAGTAATTGGACCATAAGGCCTAACATTACAATAAACTCCAGCTTGAGTTCTCAATGGAGCATTTCCAGACTTACCCATCACTACAACTCTGCTTCCATCAGTATCAGTGACATAAGCATCACCTGCAGTAGACCATTTGATTGAAGTACATGGCATATTCCCAAACCAAGATAAAGCTTCCAGCTTAGAATCATGTCGAATTTGAGACCACATTGGAACACCATAAAAAGGTAATCCCAATACATCTACTGCTGCAATAGTCCCTAAAAGGGCATAAGCATCTGTTAAGGAATGGGCAACCGGATTAACTGATCCATCATGATTACCGCCTTTCCATACTACTGCATCAGGATAACCATCAGGTTTCACTTCTGCAGGTTCAAACAATTCTCCTAAAAGACCTAAAAGATCTCCACCGTCAGCTTCAGTTTTTGCAATAGACATTAAATCAATCATTAATCACCTCATTTTTGTAAAAATTGCTCTGAGATAGTAACAAACTCCAATCAATGAATCTATAGCATGATCATAGGTGTGAATAAATTTCATATTATGAGATACTCGATTTTAATTTTAGGAAAACATATGAGAAAAATTGGAATAAATAACTTTAGATTTAAAGGTGCTCCTTGGAAAGACCAATTAGCTCTTGCACAGAAGATAGATCAATTGGGATTCAACTCTATTTCTATGGGAGAATCGTGGGGAGAAGATTCACTAACCTCATTAGCCCAAATAGCTGCTGTTACGAGTAATATCAAAATTGGTACCAGCATTGTTCCTACCTACGGAAGAACTCCTGCCAACTTAGCTATGACTGCTTTAAATATGGACAAAATGTCTGAAGGCAGATTTTTTCTTGGTTTAGGTGCTAGTGGAAAAGCAGTAATAGAGGGTTTTCATGGAGAAAAATTTGAAAAACCCTTGTCTCGAATGCGAGAGTATATAAACATAATTAGACTAGCTATGAATAATGAAAAACTCGATAATGACGGCGAATTCTTTAAAACTAGTAGATTCAGATTACAGTTTGAGTCTTATAGAAACGATCTTCCTATATATATAGCATCTTTAAGCCCAGCAAGTTTAAAAATGACAGGAGAACTAGCTGACGGATGGCTTCCTATCTATCTAGTTCCAACAAATATGGAACATTCTCTTAATTTGATTAAAGAAGGTGCCAAAACAAAAAACAGACAATTATCTGACATAAAACTTTCACCTCAAGTTTCTATTTATGTCACTGACAATCATAAAGAAGCATTTGATAGAGAAAGACCTCACATAGCCTTTTACATAGGAGGAATGGGTATTTTTTACCACGAATATATGCACAGAATAGGATTTGGGTCAGAATCAGACAAAATACGTGAAGCATATTTAAATCGAGATAGAGACAAAGCTGCTGAATTAGTTACAGACGAGATGGTAGCTGCAATGACTATAATTGGGACTCAGAATGAATGCTCAGACCAAATGGATATATTTTTTAATGCTGGAATAGATGAAGTCAGGTTAGTTTTCAATGAACCTAATTTTGAATCATATGTGAAATCAATAGAGTCAATATCAGAATTAATACAATAGGATCAAGATGGCACTTACTATTAATGATTTAATCCAAACATCTCACAACACTGCTAAAGAAAAGGGTTGGTGGGATGACTCAAACAGAAATGTAGGGGAATTATTAGCTTTAATTCACAGTGAAATCAGTGAAGCACTAGAAGTTTACAGAATTAAAGGCAAAGATGGATTACAAGAAATTTGGGAAGATGAAAAAGGTAAGCCTGAAGGATTTGTCACAGAACTTGCCGATGTAATCATTCGGATTGCAGATCTTTGTGGAGAATTCAATTTAGACTTAGAGTCTACACTGGTCAAAAAAATGGAGTTTAATAAAACTCGTCCATATCGTCATGGAAATAAAAAAGCTTAGGCTGATTTTAATTAACTTACTATATGTTTTTCTAAAACCTTAGGGTCAAACTCTACGCCTAAACCAGGCCCAGTAGGAATTTGAATATATCCATTATCAAATACAATTGGATCTTTAAAAATTTTCTTATGTAATGAACCTTGATTTGCTTCAGCAATCATAAAGTTTGGTGAGCAGGTTGCTACTTGAATCGCTGCTGCTGCTGCAACTGGCCCACAATACATATGAGGTGCAATCACTGCGTAGCTTGCTTCTGCCATAGCGGCAACTTTTTTACCTACTAAGATTCCTCCAGCTTGACCAATATCAATTTGAATAATCTGTGCAGCTTGTTTTCTTAACAACTCAGAAAACTGAAAAATCGTTGCCAATCTCTCTCCAGTAGCAATTGGAATACTAGTGTGAGCTGCAACTCTAGCCATTTCATCTATATTCTCAGGTGAAACTGGCTCTTCAAACCAAAAAGGTTGGTAGGGTTCTATAGCTTTTGCAACTCTAATTGCACTGTAAGTAGTTAACTGCCCGTGAGTACCTAAGCCAACTTCAAGTTCATTTCCTACTGCATCTCTAATACTCTTGAAAATGTTTTCTGCATAAGTAATTTCCTTGAGACTAATATCTCTGGGAACTCCAGTTATGGGTTGAAACGGATCAAATTTACAGGCAGAGTTACCATCTTTAAGCAACTGCTCTGCTACAGCTCCAGCATTTTCAGCTTTTCCTTCGGGAATAGGAGGCATGTAAGCATAGGCTCTAAGTTGATCCCAACACTTACCTCCAAGCATATTATAAATAGGCTGATTATTAGCTTTTCCTACAATATCCCATAGTGCCATTTCTATACCAGAAATTACCATTCCATAATGCAAACTTGGCAATCTATAGTCATGTCTGCCCGCATACATGTCGTAATATATTTTTTCGATATTAAACGGGTCTTGACCAATCACAAAAGCTTCAACAGTTTCATGAACCAATTGGATTTGAGATTGAAAATCTCTCCAAGTCATTTTTCCATGGAAAGAACTTCCTGTAAGTTTTTCTCCAAGTCCTACAATTCCTTCATCGGTAGATAATTCTAAAATTAGAAAATATTTCCCCCCAACATACCATTCTTCGTCTTGATCCCCACCACCACTTCTAATTCCGGGTTCATTTTCAATCACGTAAGTTTTAACACCAGTAACTTTCATGTTTTTCTCACTTTTTAATAAAGTTTAACCTCAGGTTCCAATCCTAAAAAGAATTGTCCTGCTGTATCATAATGCGCCATTCTACCTTGGATTTGTTGAGAAATAGCTCTCACATCTTGATATTTTCTTTGTATTGGTGTGGATTCGAATATTGCAGTAGAACCTGATAAATTGTAAATAATATCAGTTACTCTTACTGCCTCTCTTATAGCATGAGTACTTGCAAGTCTTAAATTTACCCTAGATTTTTCTTGCAACTTTCTGTCATTAATTGCCTGATCCCAAAGTTCTTCTACTGCCTCATTTAAATAAGAGTTAGCAGATCTCCATATAGCTTCAGCTTGACCTAATTCTCGATGAGTAAATGGCTGTAGAGAAAGTTTGTTTTGATCTTGTGGAGTTCTTGATGATGTATCGCCTATCAATGAATCAATACTTGATCTAGCTGCCCCTAATGCAGTAGTAGCAAATCCTGCACAAAACAATAAAGTTCTAGAAAACAAATACAAAGGACCTTCCTCAACAGGAGGACCTCCAAGAACATATGTGTTTTCTTCCGAAACAAATTTATCTTTTACTGTAAAACTAAAACTTCCTGTACCCCTTAATCCATTAACATCCCATGTATCAATCCAATCAACTTCATTATTTGGGATAAACATATCTCGCATTTCCTTAGAATCAGATCCAGTATTTCCAATTCTTCCAGAAATAGGAGCTATGGCTAATGCCCATGTTGCATGTCTAGAACCGCTACTAAAATTCCATCTGCCAGAAAGATTGTATCCACCTTCTACAGGAATTGCATTTGGTGAAATTGGTGGCCCATTTGAAAGAATTGCTCTAGGATCCGACCAAATTTTTTCAGCTAGTGATTTATGCATAAATCCTGAAGTGGTTGCTAATACATTATTCTGGTTAAAACACCATGCAACACTTGCATCTGCTTGAGCAATTAAACTTACCAATTTCAAAAACTCAACAAAACTGACTTCGTGACCACCAACAGACTTCGGTACATATAGTCTAAATAGGCCTCCGTCTGCCATTTTATGAATCAAATCAATGGGGATTTGTCGAGAATCAGTAATGTCAGAAAGCCTGTTTTTGATTTCTGGCACAATACTACTTGTGAAATCTAAAAATTGTGAATCTTGTTTTGCTTCTAATTTAACCATTAAAAATCAGCTTTTTTATTTGAATTTAGGCACTCAAAATACATTATGACTTAATTGACTGCAATTGTCAGCAAGACTATTATTTATCTTCTAATTCAAGTGTTTTAGCGCCCGTAGCTCAGCTGGATAGAGCGTATCCCTGCGGAGGATAAGGCCGTGAGTTCGAATCTCACCGGGCGCACCATAAATATAATTATGTTTCAAAAATTTATTTTCCCAGTGATTACTGTAACTGCTTCACCTTCAATAAGTACCCTATTCTCTCTCACTTCTAACCAAAGCTCCCCGCCTCGTTTTGAAGCTTGATAAGCTTTGAGTATATTTTTATCAAATATTTTTGACCAATAAGGTGCAAGAGTAGAATGCGATGATCCCGTAACAGGATCTTCAGAAATACCATCATCTGCACAAAAAAAACGAGAGACAAAATCATATTTGGAATCTTTTGATTTAGCTGTCACTATTATGAAATCGTCAAATTTCTTTAACAAACTAAAATCAGGGTCAATGTCATAAATCACTTGTTCATCTTCATAAACTAACATTAAATCTCTCGATTTATATACTGTATGGGGCCTAGCTTTAGAAGTGATAGCGTCAAACAAAAAATCGGGTATATCTTTCAAATCTTGTTTTTCACCTAATCGTGAAGGGAAATCCATACAATAGCCTTTAAGAGTTTTAACTACTGAAATAGGGCCAACAAATTTAGTGTCAAAAACAATTTCATTCAAATCACTATAAATTTCCGACATCAAAATATGGCCCGAAGCTAAGGTAGCATGCCCACATAAATCTATCTCAAAATTTGGAGTAAACCACCGAAGTAATGGGGGTTCATCTTTTCTGATAAGAACAAAGGCTGTTTCAGACAAATTCATCTCAACAGCGATACTTTGCATCAATTCATCACTTAATTCTTGATACAAAACCAACACAGCAGCAGGGTTGCCTTTAAATGGATCGGGAGTAAAAGCATCAATTTGCCAAAAATCTAATGAACTAATCATTGAGATTCGATACTACAGCTCCATTATTTAACAAATCATCAATATCTTTTTTAGAAAAATCGAACTCTTCTAAAATTTCTATAGTATTTTCTCCTAAAACTGGAGCAGATTTATATATTTCTCCAGGTGTTTCTGATAATTTGACAGGAATACCAATATTGGAAATTTCACCAGCAATTGGGTGAGCAGTTTTAATCATCATATCTCTTGAAATAACTTGTTCATTTTCAAAAACTTCTTGTATGTTCAAAATAGGACCAGAAGGAACACCAAATTCTTCAAAAATATCTAACCAGTCATTAGTAGACTTACTTAATATAGTTTTTTGAATTTCTTCTACGAGATCATGAATGTTTTTCATCCTCAGGGAATTATCTGTAAAAAGAGGATTATTCAACAAATCAGATCTTTTAATAGCATCACATAATCTCTCCCAATTTCTTTGATTGGCAGCACCAACATTCACATAACCATCTAATGTTTTAAATGCTTGATAAGGTGCATTCAACCTATGTGCAGTTCCCATAGGTTGAGGCGTTGAACCAGTAGCAAAAAATTCTGCAGATTCCCAAAAAGTATACGCAATTCCACTTTCTAGCAAAGAAACATCAACATGTTGTCCTTCATTAGTTTTTAATTTGTGAATGTAAGCATTTAAGATTCCATAAGCTGCATACATGCCGGAATTCAAATCTGTAATTGGTACCCCAATTTTTGTCGGAGTATTTTTATCACTTCCAGTAATACTCATTAATCCACTCATGCCCTGTGTGACCAGATCAAAACCAGCCCTATCTTTGTAAGGACCTGTAGATCCAAATCCAGAAATAGTGCAATAAATTATTGATGGATTTTCAGCTTTAATATCTTCATATCCCATTCCCATTTTCTGAAGAGTTCCAGGTCTAAAGTTTTGTATCAAAACATCACATTTTTTAGATAACTGCTTTATTAATTTAACTCCATCAGGATTTTTGAAATCAATTACTATGCTTCGCTTATTGCGATTTACTCCCAAAAAAGCGGCAGATTCTCCATTTATAAAAGGAGGACCCATTCTACGAGTATCATCTCCGCCATTAGGTTTTTCAACTTTAATTACATTTGCACCCATATCTGCTAATAATAGAGAACAGTATGGGCCTGCCATAATTTGAGACAAATCTAATATGTTTACACCACTTAAAGATTTTTGAGACATCTATTCACCTTTAAAATTTGGTGGTCTTCGTTCTATGAAAGATTGTCGACCTTCTTGAAAATCAAGACTGTCAAAATTAGAAAAAGGCAAAAAAGAATCCTCTTCAGATAAATTTTCCAAAGATTGGTTATTAATTACAGTTTGCATAATTTTCTTATGTCTCTCTTGAGACAATGGAGCTAATGGAAGCATTTCTTCTGCTAATTTTTCTACTATCGCATCCAAGTCGTTTTCTTCACACATTTGAGTAATCATACCCATAGACAAAGCAGTAGTAGCATCAAAAATTCGCCCACTGAGTAACACATATGAAGCATTTCCAGGCCCTACTAAATTCAGTAACCTTTTCATCTCACGATACCCTACTAAAATACCTAATTTAGCTACAGGAATCCCAAATTTACTTTTAGTAGACGCAATTCTAATATCAGTAGCCATAGAAAGCTCACATCCTCCACCTACACAAATCCCATTAATTTTAGAAATAGTTGGAATTTTTAATGATTCAATCGCATCTAATGCTCCATCAAAATACTTTGAGTAATTTTGAGCAGTACTAGAATCTTTTCTATTACTTTCAAAATCTTTAATATCTGCACCAGAAGAAAAAGATTTACCACCTGATCCTGAAAAAATCACAACTTTACAATTTTGATTTTTTTTGATCTCTTCTACTATTTGAATCAACTTTTTCCAACCAGAAAAATTAATTGCATTATGTTGATCCGGCCTATTAAATATGACTCTAGCTATACCATCATTGATTTCAAAAAGTATTTCTTCAGTCATAGTCATCTTAGAAAGATGTGTACCCACCATCTACCGCTATAGATACTCCATTAACATAGTCTGATGCGGATGATGAAAGATATACAGCAGTTCCAGCAAGGTCGTCAGGTTCACCCCATCTATTTGAAGGAATTCTAGATAATATCTGTTGATACCTATCTTGGAATTGATCTTTAATCCCTTGCGTTAAATCAGTATGAATCCAACCAGGTAAAATGCAATTTGATTGAATATTATCTTTGGCCCAAGATACAGCTAAAGTTTTTGTTAATTGAACTATTCCACCTTTACTTGAAGCATAAGCTACTGCCCAATCTAAACCAAAAATCGATGTCATTGAACCTATGTTTATAATTTTCCCTGATCCTTGAGATTTCATTATTGGATAAACTTCTCTGGAGCATAAAAAAGCCCCAGTTAAGTTTATATTTATTACTTTATTCCAATCGTCAGTATTATAGTTTTCAGGTAATTCTCTTATGCCAATGCCCGCATTATTAATCAATACATCTATGGAACCAAAAGTATCATAAGAAGTTTTAATCATGTCTTTAATAGAAGATTCATCTGACACATCGGAATCAATTCCAATCACATTATCAACTGACTTTTTTAGTTCATTAACAGCTGCTTTAGTCTTGTCAGAATTTCGTCCAGTTATTACGACATTAGCCCCACTTTTCCCAATTTCAGAAGCCATACCATAACCAATGCCACCATTACCTCCAGTGACTATTGCAGTTTTACCAGTTAAATCAAATAATTTTGAAGACATAATTTACCTTACTTAAAGACCTATATGGGTGGCAACTTTTTCCAAATGAAAATCAGTATCACCAAAAATCACTTCTGCTGCTTTCGCTCTTCTTGAATATAGTTGCATGTCATGCTCTTTAGTGAATCCTATAGCACCATGAGATTGATGACCCAATGCGCATACTCTACGTAATGCTTCACTAACCCATGCTTTAGCCATGGCTACATCTTTATCCGCATCCAAACCTTCTGAAAGCTTCCAGGCTGCTTGGTGAGTAATAAATTTTGAACCTTCAACATCTACAGCCATATTTGCACAATGGTGTTGGATAGCCTGAAAACTTCCTATAGGTCTACCAAATTGAGTTCTTTGTTTAGCGTATTCTACTGTCATATCAAGAACTTTTTGTCCGCCACCAGACATCTCTGCGCATTTACCAATTGCTGCCCATTGTAAGACTCGTTCAATTGTATCCCATCCTTGATTCAATTCTCCTAATAATGAGTCAGAAGATACTTTGACATTATCTAAAATCACTTCAGATTGCCTATCAGAAGCAATGGTTTTTAGAAGAGTTTGAGTAACACCTTCAGCATCCATTGGAACATTAAAAATACTAATGTCTGTTTCTTGGTCTCCAGTTCTTGCAACTACCAAAATATAATCTGAAACATGTCCATTCAGTACAAATAATTTTGTGCCATTAATTTCATACCCTTCAGCAGTTTTAGTAGCAGTAGTTTCTATCCCTAAGGAATCAATTCTTCCACTGGGTTCAGTTAAACCTAAAGTTACGTTAATTTGACCTTCAGAAATTCTTGGTAACAATTCTTTCTTTTGGTCTTCAGTGCCAGCGTCATTAATAGTCATACCACCCAAAACTACAGTAGAAAAATATGGACCAGGGAGCATAT
>CAJWPE010000006.1 GCA_913045625.1 uncultured Chloroflexota bacterium
AAATATGTGGATAGAATATAAAACAGCCAAAAATTTACAAGTAGCAGAAATGTGGAAAAACACTTTTGAAGCAGAAGGACTTGCTACTAAAATTCTTCCATATGGTGAAATCACCTCCTGGGGAGAAAGAGTAGAGTTTAAAATCTATGTCCCTAAAGGTAGAGAACACGTTGCCGACGAAATTTTAAGGAAATTATAAATGGTTACTGAACAATTAATCTGGATGATTTTTATTCTTCCCTTAATTTCATTTTTAATTTGCAGTCTGATAATTAGACAATTATTCAATAATCGATCTATATTTGCAGGCTACACAGCAATTCTTTTAATAGGATTTTCGTTTCTTATTTCTATTCTTGCTTTCTATGAAGTAATTATTAACCACAAACAAATTTCTACTTCATCTATAGAATGGCTCACAATTGGGCAATTTTCACTCTCAATTGGACTATTACTAGACCCTCTAACAATAGTAATGCTCACAGTTGTCACTGGAGTAAGTTTGATGGTTCAAGTTTACTCATTGGGGTACATGAAAAGTGAAGCTCAAGACTCTAATCATTCAGAAGATCCAGCTGAATTAGGTCAACCTGTTTTAGCTAGATACTTTTCTTACATGTCATTATTTACAGCTTCCATGTTGGGATTAATACTGGCATCAAATATTATTCAATTGTTTATTTTTTGGGAATTAGTTGGATTATGTTCTTATCTGTTAATCGGATTTTGGTTTCACAAACCCGCTGCTGCAAATGCTGCAAAAAAAGCTTTTTTAGTTACTAGATTAGGAGATTTTGGATTTTTATTGGGAATAATGTACTTGTTTTCTCATCAACATTTATTCCCATCCGATTCAAACCCTTTAGATATAATCACGATTAATACTTATGTTCCACTGTTAGTGAATACAGGATTAATTAGTTTAACTGCCATCACATTAATTTCTCTTGGAATATTTTTTGGAGCTATGGGTAAATCTGGACAATTTCCTCTTCACACTTGGTTGCCTGACGCTATGGAAGGCCCTACACCTGTTAGTGCTTTAATACATGCCGCTACGATGGTGGCAGCCGGAGTGTTTCTTGTAGCAAGATTTTTCCCGATTTTCGAGATTTCAGAATTTACTATGACGACCGTTTCTTTAATAGGAGCAATTACAGCTATTTTCGCTGCAACAATGGGATTAGTTGCCAACGACATTAAAAGGGTTTTGGCATATTCTACAGTTAGTCAGTTAGGTTATATGATGCTGGCATTAGGCTCAGGAGCCTATGGTGCAGCAATTTTCCATTTATTTACTCACGCATTCTTCAAAGCACTACTTTTCTTAGGATCAGGTAGTGTAAATCATGCAACTGGAACTTTTGATATGCGTTTTATGGGTGGTCTCAGAAAAGTGATGCCAATCACATATGCAACATTTTTAATAGGCGGATTAAGTCTAGCAGGAATCCCTCCATTTTCTGGCTTTTGGAGTAAAGACGAAATATTATTAAACGTATTGAACCGTAGCACATATCTAAATAGTGATGGCCAAATTTGGCTTTCATTGATAAGTTTAATCACATTTGCATTGGCATTAGTCGCGGTATTCATGACTGCTTTCTATATGTTTCGAGCTCTATTTATGACATTTGAAGGAAAATTTAACGGTGGATCAGATGAAGATCCTAATGCACATGCACACGGTCCTGTTCACTTGTCAGAATCACCAAAAGTCATGACTATACCTATGATAATTCTAGCTTCAGTATCTATATTGGTAGGATTCTTTATCAATCCCCCATTTAAAATATTTGGAATTGAAAAACATTGGCTAGTTGAAACGTTACAACATGGAATAGTTTCATTACACACTGACTTTAATATTGCTTTAGCAGTAATATCAAGCATTATAGCCATATCAGGAATAGTACTAGCAGCTTTAATGTACTTAAAAATTCCGATTATAAATAAACAAACAACTTTAATTTCACCCAACTTCTTCAGCAAAATTTTTAAACCAATAAATACTTTATTTTCTAGAAAATATTATTTAGATGAATTGTATGAAGATTTAATTGTTACTTCTATTTTTTATAAAAAAATAGCTAAATTTTTGAGTTGGTTTGATCAAAATGTAGTTGATTTTCTCATCAATTCCATTGGATGGAGTACTCGAAACATAGGTGCTCCAATAAAACAAATGCATAATGGTCAAATTCAAATGTACGCAACTATTACGTCATTAGGCATATTAGTTATAACATTTTTCATCGTATTCGGAACTTAATGGAGAAATAAGTGGTAGATCAATTTAATTGGATTTTAACTATTGCAATATTTTTCCCAATAATTGGGGGAATATCGTTATTATTAATTCCTCAAAAAGAATATATTAAAATTTTTGCAATTTTATTTGGAACAATCGAATTTATTCTATGTTCTTATATTTTCTTATTCCAATTCACTAATGGAAGTGGTGCCCCTGTTTTAGTTGATTTAAACTCAACTTGGTTTCCAACCAATATATTTAACGTTCAGTATTTTTTGGGAGTGGATGGGATTAGTGCACCATTTGTCTTATTAACTGGTTTATTGGGATTAATCGCTATATTTGCATCATGGAATCTATCAAACAATTATCGAATTCGTGAACATTTTATGTGGTTATTGATCTTACAAGGTGCCGTAGTAGGAGTATTCACATCATTAGACTTTTTTATGTTTTTTATTTTTTGGGAATTAGAACTAATTCCAATGTATTTTTTAATTTCGATTTGGGGATCAGGAAGAAAACATTACTCAGCTATGAAGTTCCTGATTTTCACTATATTGGGTAGTGCTTTTATGCTAGTAGGAGTTTTAGGAATTTATTTCTCTACAGATTCTTTCAACATGATTGAATTGCCTGAAAAACTTTCTACGGCAAAATTAATCATTCCAGCATCTATTCTTTTCTTACTAACAATTATCGGTTTTGCTGTTAAATTACCCGTATTCCCTCTCCACACATGGTTACCTGATGCTCACACTGATGCTCCAACTGCTGCAAGTGTTATGTTAGCTGGAGTTTTATTGAAAATGGGCGGATACGGAATGCTACGAGTTTCAGCTTCTATGTTCCCTAATGAATTACACCAATTTGCTTGGATTCTAGCGATATTAGGAACCATTAATATTATTTATGGCGCAGTGATTACAATCAGACAAACTGACCTGAAAAGATTGATTGCATACAGTAGCGTAAGTCACATGGGATTTGTACTACTCGGACTGTCAGCTGCATCTGGTGCGGGCGCTTCAATCGGAATCACAGGAGCATCAATGCAAATGTTCACTCACGGAACCATCACTGGATTACTGTTTCTATCAATAGGATTTATATATGATAGGACACATACTAGATACATCCCAGATTTAAGCGGATTAGTACAAAACACACCATTTCTTGCTACAGGGCTCATTATAGCCGGGCTAGCATCATTAGGATTACCTGCAACTAGTGGCTTCATAGCTGAAATCACTATTTTCTTAGGTGCTTTTCAAACTTGGCCTATATTTACTACAATTTCAGCATTTGGAGTAGTTTTAACTGCAGGATATGTTCTTTGGATGATTCAAAGATCTCTTTTTCAACATAGACTAGAAAAATTTAATACTTTAACAGACGCATCAATTGGAGAAATGTTTCCAATAATTGTATTAGTGATTTCAATTATCGGAATAGGAATATTCCCATCAATTATTTCTGATATGTTCTCGCTCGGATTACAACCCATCATCTCAAATCTACAGGCAATCAATTAATGAATAGTTTTATTACTACAGATGAATTATTACTTATAGCACCTGAAATCAGC
Source organism: uncultured Chloroflexota bacterium (assembly GCA_913045625.1). Taxonomy (GTDB): domain Bacteria; phylum Chloroflexota; class Dehalococcoidia; order Lucifugimonadales; family UBA826; genus AG-426-M11. Next base: position 3,843 of record CAJWPE010000006.1, read on the forward strand.
ATGGTGATTTTAGCTACATTAGTAATAATTGTAGATCTAGTTGTCAAAAACAAATCAATTCTAAATTTTATAGCTTCATTCGGATTATTAGTTCCATTAGCCTTAAGTTTCAATTTATTGGACGGAACTTCTCAATATGCTTTTGCAAATGCCTTAAGAGTGGATTATTTTGGAGTATTTTTTAAAATCATCACCCTTATTGCTACACTGATTACTATATTAATTTCTGAAAAATATTCAAAGAAATTTGATGACTATCAAGGTGAATATTATGCATTAATTTTAATTTCTGCTTCTGGAATGATGCTATTAGCATCTTCTGTAGAATTTATCACCATATACATTGCTCTTGAATTATCAGCATTACCCTTAGCGGCTCTAATTACTTTTATTAGGATTAGAACTTCTGCAGAATCTGGTATCAAATTCATGATTTTAAGTGCATTAAGTTCGGCAATTCTTTTGTACGGAATGGTTTTAGTTTATGGGTTTACCGGAACAACCTATATTGAAGATCTATCTCAGATTATTAATAGATCGCTTAGAGATTCTGAATTGACTTTTGGTGGTGGGGCTCTTCTTTTAGGAATAATTTTAATTACATGTGGATTTGCTTTTAAAATCTCATCAGCACCTTTTCACATGTGGGCTCCCGATGTGTACGAGGGTGCACCCACTCCTATAACTGCTTTTCTTTCTGTTGCTAGTAAAGCTGCAGGATTTGCAGTAATTTTGCGAATTGTGTATTCGTCTTTTTCAAATGAACAAATTGGAATGGACTGGTCAATTCTTATAGCAACTCTAAGCGCAATTTCTATGACTTTAGGTAATTTGATTGCCATCCAACAAACAAATATCAAGCGTTTATTTGCCTACAGTACTATTGCTCAAGCTGGATATATTATGGTTGGTTTAGCCGCACTAAGCTCATTGAATGGAGGGGAAGACAATGCTGGTCCTGCAGGAGTGTTATTTTATTTATTTGGATATCTGCTAACTAACTTTGCAGCATTTACTGTCATTACAATTGTCTCAATAAATACAAATTCTGATTTAATATCCTCTTATTCAGGGTTACTAAAAAGATCTCGTCTACTTACATTAATCATGACTATATCCATGATTTCACTAATCGGATTACCTCCTTCTGTAGGTTTTATGGCCAAAATATATATTTTTGGTTCTGCTATGGATACAGGGCTACAATGGCTTGCAATTTTTGGTGTCCTTAACAGTGTAATTTCTGCATTTTACTATCTAAAAATAGTCAAAATTATGTTAATAGATGAAAATGAGAATACAGAAAAAATTCAGTTAACTACTAATATGTCACTAGCTGGAATCAGTTGTGTTTTTGGTATCGTAATCTTGGGAATTTTCCCAGGATCAATAATTGAAGCAGCTCATAGAGCTGTAGAATCAATAATTTATTAATAATGGTAAATACTGAAAAAAATCTAATAGGATTCGTTCATAACCCAAAAGTTCCTGGCGCACTAAACTTAATAAAATCTTTAATAACTAAGTTGAATTTAACAAATACTTGGGTAAGTTCAGCAGGAGAAATTCAAGAATTTGAGAATGAGCTTTCTAATACTCACTCAGTAGTAATTGTTGGTGGAGATGGAACTATATTAAGAGCTATAAGGGTTTTAAATAAGTTTAATGTCCCAGTAATAGGTATCAAAATGGGTAAAATTGGATTTATGGCAGAATTAACTCCTGAAAATTCTTTCGAACTTCTTCCTAAATTTTTAGATAGTAGATTAATAAATCAAAACCTAATTCGAATTGAAAAAAGAATGATGCTTGAAGCTAATATTATTAAATCTAATTCTACAGATTCAAGATTAACATTACATGCCTTAAACGAAATTAGCGTGGGAAACAGTAAGGTGTCTCGTTTAGTAGAATTAGAAACTGCTGTTAATCATATCCATTTAACAAATTTCCGAGCTGACGCTGTAATAATTTCAACAGCCACTGGAAGTACAGGATATGCTTTATCTGCAGGTGGGCCAATTATTTTTCCTGAAGCAGAAATGATTCTTCTTCAACCTGTTGCAGCCCACACAGGATTAAGAGATGGTTTAATACTTGATCCCAAAACTATAATTGAATTAAAACCATCCTTAGATTATGAAGCTTCAATCAGTGCAGATGGGTTTGAAGACACAATATTAAACCCTGGTGAAAAAATTTTAATTACTAAAAGTCCAAATAGTGCCCTATTTCTTCGAGCACACCAACCGGATTTTTTTTATGAAGCTCTTAATATGCGCTTGGGGTTGGCATACAGAACCCAAAGACCAGAAGAATAAATTATGGATGATACTTCAAATAAAATTATTTCTACAGAACATCACTTTCAAGGTAAAGTGTTTAATGTCAGAACTGACCGTGTGTTACTTGATATAGGATTTGAAACTAATATAGATATTGTTGAACATAAACCAGCAGTGAGTATTGTACCAATCGATGAAAATGACAGAATAGTTATGGTGCGACAATATCGACATCCTTCATCAAGAAATTTACTCGAAATACCCGCTGGCATTATAGAAGATGGGGAAAAACCAGAAAAAACTGCATTAAGAGAATTGCAAGAAGAAACTGGATACACAGCTAGAAATTTAAGATTAATGACGGGATTTTGGTCAAGTCCTGGTTTTACAAACGAATACATGTACGCTTACATAGCAAAAGATCTTCTAGAAAGTAAATTACCTCAAGATGAAGATGAAGATATCTCTATTGAAAAAATTCCTTTAGATCAATTAGAAAGACTCATAAAATTTGGCGAAATAGAAGATGCAAAAAGTATTGCATGTATTTTAATGGCAAAGTTTTTATTCAATAAATAATTAAAATGAGAGGTGTTTTATGTCTTTAGAAGATTTGTTTAATCAAGTCGATAGCCTTAAAGAAGAAATAATTCAATTAGAGCAAGATCTAATCAAAATACCTTCAGTAAACACTGGATTTATGCCTACAGGTAATGAAACAGAAGTTTGCAATTTTATTCAAAAATGGTTAAATCAATTCAATATTCAATCCGAGATTTTATCTTTAGATCCTAATAGAGGTAATTTAATTGCAACATTACCGGGCAGTTCAAATATGCTTGGGCTACTATTCATGTCTCATCTAGATGTGGTCCCAGTAGAAGATGAAACCAAATGGGATTTCTCACCTTTTGGAGGTGAAATTTACAATGACAGAATTTATGGACGAGGAGCAACTGACTGCAAAGGTTTATTAACCTGTCAACTAATGGCCTTTAGAATTCTTAAACAAAATAACATAGAACTAAATGACGGATTATCCTTAATTTCTGGTGCTGATGAAGAGCATGGAGGAAGATATGGGTTTGAGTGGTTAGCAAAAAACTACCCTGAAAAACTCAATGCTCCTTATGCTATAAATGAAGGTGGCGGTACTCCTATTGATTCAGCTGGAGCATTAAATTACATGTTGGGAGTAGGAGAAAAAGGCCGCCTACAAGTTGAATTTACAATTAAAGGATCTAGTGCACACGCTTCTGTACCTTGGCAGGGAAATAATGCATTGTATTCCCTTTCTAAATTACTATCTAATATCGAAAAATATGATGCTGAAAGAGATACTAGTACTAGTCTTTTTGAACATTTATCATCATTTGCAATTGAACATAAGCCAGATCAATCCAATATTGACGAAATTATTGAAGAACAATTAATAGAAAATCCTAGATTTTCATCAATTTTAAAAGCACTATCAAGAATGACTATTACTCCGACTATGGTGAATGGAGGAATCAAATCTAACAGTGTTCCAGAAACCATTTCATTAACATGCGATGTACGTACATTACCTCATCAATCAGACGAATATCTTTCTAAAGAGATCGATAATATTATTAAAAATATTCCTAATATCTCATATGAAATTGATTATATGGCAGTTCCTAATTCTTCAAATTTCGAAACTAATTTAACAGACGCTATATCTAAAGCCACAAAAAATGCTCTTAAAAGAGATGATATTAACGTAATCCCGTATATTTCAACTGGTTTTACAGATTCCAGATTTACCAGAGAACTAGGAGTAACAACTTATGGATACAGTGGAACAGATCCATCTGATGATCCTATGTTAGGTAATGCTCACGGAACAAATGAATCTATAGGTATTAACAGCTTAATTTCTGGCACAAAAATAATGCTTCAAGTAGCTATTGAACTTTTATGTGACCAAAATCAATTAAACACTATATCTAGCTAAATCGACAAAACCAATTGGATTATGTTGTATAAAGTGGTAAACTCAACCAAAACTACTTGAGTATTACATGTCTGGATTAATAAAGTTAGAAGATTCAAAAACCAAATTACCAACTATGGTTGTAGCTTTTGCAGGTTGGCCTGACGCAGCTGAAGCAGCAACTAGGGCTGTCCGATACATGGTCCGTAAATTAACAGGAACCAAGATTGCAGAGATTGACCCTGAAGAATACTACGACTTTACTGTTAATCGACCTCAAACAAGGATGAATAGAAAAAAAGAAAGAATCCTGAAATGGCCTTCAAATGAATTTTACCAATTTATTCCAGAAGATGATCCCGATAACAATCTTCTTTTGTACGTAGGAACAGAACCAAATCTCAAATGGCGTACATTTTCTAATACTGTTTTAAGTGTCGCACAAGAACATCAAGTAGAATTAATTATTTCTCTAGGATCTCTTTTAGATGCCGTACCTCATACAAGAGACATAAGAATTTCTGGTCGTGCTAGCAATAAAGAATTGAACAAAAAAGCTAGATGGTTAGGAATTAAAAGTTCAGGATACCAAGGTCCTACTGGGATACACACAATTTTCTCTGAAGAATGCAACAAATTAGGAATTCCTCATGCTAATATTTGGAGCCATTGTCCTCATTATGTTCAAACATCTCCTAACCCATTAGCTAGTTACGCCCTTATAGAAAGATTGAAAAGTTTAGTAGATGTAAACATAGACATGAGAGAATTGAGTATAGCATCTGAAATTTTTCAAGAAGAAATTTCCACAGCCATTTCAAAACAACCGGACGTCAAATCATACGTTTCTAAGTTAGAAGCAAAATATGATGAAAACGTAATATCGATCCCTGACATGCCTACAGGAACTGATATGGTAAAGGAAATTGAAGATTTTTTACGTAGTCAGTCCAGCTAACATTTTTTTCATTGAGCTATCAAAGTGAAATAAGTCCTGATTATTATCAAGGTCTATTTACTCAATGGACAAGCAATCAAAATTTTCTTCCTGATTTCCCCCACCTACAATCAGAACAACTAGTAGCCTTACATTTCATTATGATGGCATTTGAAGAAGATGTAGAATATACAGAACGACAAATAGATGATGGAATTATAGATAGAAATATTTTTTCTATAGACCACATTCAAATAAGAGTATTTTTAGTCAAATTTGGATTCTTGAACAAACTATTTAATCATGAAAAACAAATTTACCAGCTGTCACATAAATTTTTACAATACGCAAATTGGAACCCTTTAATACCAGGAATCAGAAATTGATAACGGATACGCTGAAAACTAATAGGATATCTATTTACTACAAAAGAGATGGTAACTCATCTAAAAATCCTTATTTGTTAATACACGGATTAGCTTCCAATCACAGAATTTGGGATCTAATTTTTCCATTTTTATCTCAAGATAGAGATGTAATAGCTATAGATGTTCGTGGACATGGTGAATCTGAAAAAACTCAAGACGGGTACGACTTTGAAAGCATATCTTTAGATCTATCTAGTTTCCTTAATAAACTTGGCATTAATACACCAATATTAGTAGGGCATTCATGGGGAGGAAGTATTGCTTTGCATTATGCTGCAACAAATCCTAAATTGGTCAGTGGTTTAATATTTATAGATGGTGGCCTAATCGATATATCAAGTATTCAAAATAATTCCTTAGAAAAAGCGTTAGTTGATATGGCTCCCCCTATATTTAATGGTGTCACTAAAGAACAATTATTAGAAATGTTTGGAAACAGATCCTGGAATGATAGAGATTCAGTTTCATTAAAAGCAAACTTAAACGAAATAGGTATTTCTAAATTTAATACTAATACTGATGGTACTGTAATGGCTAAATTTTCAAGAGACAGCCATTTAAATGTCATTAGGGAACTATGGACACATAATCCAAGAGAATTTTTAACGCAAATTCAATGCCCTACTCTTAATCTGCCTGCGCGAATGGACCAAAACATAAATGATAGATTTCAAAGAAGAAATGAATTAATTGAATTTGCTGAATCAAACATCGACTCATTCACAACTATTTGGCTAGAAAACAGTATTCATGATGTTCCACTTCAACGTCCAATATTAGTCGCCGATCATATTCTTAATTGGACAAAAAATAATAAACTTTAATTGAGAATTAATTAATCTTCTGTATCAGATAAAAAATAATACGGAACATTCCAAACTCCTAACCAACCCATATCAATCAATGCTTTATTGGCGTATTTTTTAGTCACAACTCCTCTGCTCCCCAAAACAGGACCACCAGAAATATTGCCACAATAAACCACTTCCTGACCGTGGATTACATTAGATGCAGTCATAAATTTTTTCTTTGAATACAAATTCCTATTAATAGGAAATTCCATTTGTATATTAGTATTTAACATTTATTCTCCCAATACCATTTAGAACATTTTAGAACAGAACAAGTGTTCTGTCAACAATTTAGATGTAAATATTGCTACAATCTGTTCAGCAATATACTGAGGGGAAAATGACAGACAGATTAAAGGGAAAAGTTGCTTTAATTACAGGTGCTTCTAACGGAATAGGAGCAGGGACATCTGAACTTTTTGCAAAAGAAGGATGTTCAATTATTTTGGCAGACAAAAATTTTGATGAAGCAAAACACTTATGCAATGAAATATCTAAATTTAACCCAAATTGCATAGCATTAAAATTAGATGTCACATCAGAAAATAATTGGATAGAAGTCATCCAAAAATCAGTCAATATATTTAGTGGACTTAATATTTTAGTTAATAATGCAGGAATTTACAGCAGAAAGTTGATAGAACAAACAGAATTAAATGAATTTGAAGAAATAATTAAAGTTAACCTTAACGGAACATTTTTAGGCACAAAACACGTGATACCTGAAATGAGAAAAATGGGAAACGGATCTATTATCAACATGTCTTCCACTGCAGGAATAGTAGGAAATATTGGAAGTGGGGCGTATGGCGCATCAAAAGGAGGCATAAAAATATTTACAAAATATGCTGCCTTGCAACATGCTCATGAAAATATCAGAGTAAACTCTGTTCACCCTGGACCTATAAACACTGAAATGATTTCTGAAAATTTATCAACACCTTCAAACACAAATAAAATTATGTCAAAAATACCCTTAAAACGGATTGGCACTGTCAATGACGTAGCTATGGGAGTATTATTTCTTGCATCTGATGAATCATCTTATATAACTGGATCAGAACTAGTAATAGACGGTGGCTTAACATCAATATAACGAGAGAGGTTGTTTGACGAACTCAGATTTTAATACAATAGTTTTAGCTGCTGGTAATGGGACTCGCATGAACTCATCGATTCCGAAACCATTACATGAAATCTGCGGAGCCTCGATGTTATACCATATACTTAATTCAACATCAGAAGCAGGCTCCAAAAAAAATTATGTGATAGTACCTGAAAACCATCAAGAATTCTCAAATCACATAACCACAAACTCGATTTTAGTCACTCAAACAAAAGCAAAAGGTACAGGAGATGCTGTATTACAAGCAGAAAAACATATTAAAGAAAATTTACCATTAGTCGTAATCAATGGAGATACTCCTTTGATAGAAGCGGAAACATTAAAAAATTTGATTCAAACCCATAAAACATCTCACGCAACAATCACAGTCACCACTTTTAACAGTACCCAACCTGAAAAGTTCGGCAGAATCATAAGAGATGCAAATGGAAAAATTCTCAAAATTGTTGAAGAAGTAAATCTGAAAAAACATGAAAAATCTATTAATGAAATTAATTGCGGAATATATTGCTTTGATTTAAATTGGATTTGGAATTCTTTAAAAAATGTTAGAACTTCATCAACAAATGAATTGTTTCTAACAGACTTAATTGAAATGGCTCATAGTCAAGGCAAAAAAATTGAAAGCCTTAACCCACAAAAAGAATATGAAATTACGGGCGTAAACACTTTAATAGATTTATCCAATGCAGAAAAACACCTAAGGCAAAAAATTAACTACTCTCTCATGAGTAATGGGGTAAAAATTACCGATCCTAGCTCTACGTATATAGACATCAATGTAAATATAGGACAAGACACAATAATAAAACCAAATTCACATATATACGGCAACTCCTCAATAGGAGAAAATTGCATAATAGGGCCAACAACACAAATTTACGGCTCAAAAATTGGAAATAATACAAGTATCAACTCTTCTCTCATTAAAGATTCAACTATAAGTAATTATGTTGAAATAGGTCCTTCAAGTCACATCAGAGATAATTCAATTATTAACGACCATGCAAAAATAGGGACAAATGCCGAAATCAAAAATACCATAATAGGGGCAGGAACAAAATCTGGCCATTTCAGCTATTTAGGTGATGCAAAAATAGGCCAAAATGTAAATATAGGGGCAGGAACTATTACTTGTAATTATGACGGGGAAAACAAACATGAAACAATTATAGGGGATGATTCATTTATCGGATCTGATTCATTATTAATAGCTCCCATTAATATCGGTAAAAAAGTAATTACAGGTGCAGGATCTGTAGTTAACAAAAATATACCAGACAACTCAAAGGCAATAGGGTTTCCGGTAAAAGTACTAAAATCAGACTTTAAAAATGGGAGTGAATTTGGAAATAGTTAATATTGTGTGGGGATTAATATCATTCACAATCTATATAATATTGCGCCTGTTACAACTGGAATTAAGCAAAGTAAATATAGAATTTTTATATCAATGGAAAAACCAAAACCTCGAAAAAGAAGAAGTTATTGAACAAATTTTCAAAAAACAGGAATTATTTAAAAACGCCATTTCAGTTTTCTCAATAATATTCCTAATAATATGTATTACGGAACTTCAATATATTTTTTTGATCAACTCAGAATACAACCTCCCTAATACAATTTATTTAATATTATTTACTATATTGGCTTTGGGAATAACTCAATTGATTTTGGTGTACTTAACACATAAGTTAGGGATGAAATCAATTTTAAAAACTCAATACCTAATAAGAACTATTGGACTTATATACCTCCCAATTGATCGTATATCTTCCAAAATGCAACCTAAAAATGAGAATAAAACAGATGAACCAAATTCAAATCCTGAATCATTAAGTATTCAATTAGATGATCAAGGAGAGTTACTAGAAGAACATGAAGTAAGAATGATCAAGGGGGTATTTGAATTAGACAAAAAAGTAGTTCGAGAAATCATGATACCTAGAGTAGACATGACTTCAGCAGAAATTAATACTCCAATTTCTGAAATTGCTGACAATATGCTTAATACAGGCCACAGTAAAATTCCTGTATATTCGGACGAACTAGACAAAATCAAAGGCATAATTCATTCTATGGATATTTTGCAATCAATTTCTGATATGCAAAACCTGAACAGTGAAATACTAAAAAATAAAATCCGGCCTGTAATATTTGTCCCTGAGTCTAAAACTCTTGAGGATTTATTAACTGAATTCCAAGAAAAAAGAATGCAAATGGCCATAGTTGTAGACGAATACGGTGGAGTGTCCGGTTTAGTTACAGTAGAAGATGTAGTAGAAGAAATAGTCGGAGAATTACATGATGAATTTGATACTGGAGATGCAGAAGTGACACAGATCACCACAAATGAATTTAGAGTAGACGCAAGAATTCCAACCGATGAATTATCGGAACAATTAGGAATTGATTTCACTGGAATTGGATATGACACAATTGGAGGATTTGTTCTTAATGAATTAGGTAAAATCCCTAGCCCTGGAGATTCATTCACTTATAACGAAACAAGAATTGAAGTATTATCTACTATAGGTAGAAGATTAAAACATATTAAAGTTCACTTACAAAAATAATTATTTATAAAACAGGAATTGAAATGGAAATATATTGGGAATTCACAAAAAAAGGTCAAAAATTAAATTTAAAAAATGAGGAACAACTTGAAATGATTGGGGGAGTTAGAGAAACCAAATCAGGTTATGACGCATTTGCAAAAACATTCAGTATGACACCGGAGAGAGCACAGAAAGGACTCGCTTCCATGGATATAGCAAAAGAATTCGTAGAATCATTCAGGCCTTGGGAACTGTATACAGGACCAATTGATATAAAAGTAGATGATGAAGTAAGAAATCCTATTAATTAACTAAAAGAATAAATAAAAAGAACAAATAAAAAGAAGACCTGCTTTTGCAGGTCTTCTTAGTTTTTCAATACTAAATAGTTACTATTATTTAGATCCTACTAATAGTGGGGCAGTTGCATGTGTTCCAGCATCACCAATTGCGTGAAGAGTATAAATACCATCATCAAGTGAGTATCCAACAGCAACATGGAAAGCACCGTGAGCATTAGCCTCAGCTCCACCTAGCACAGTATCTGATCCATTTACAGTCGCAACTATACTAACCATTTCGCCAGCATCAAATCCTGCTCCATAGACATCACCAGCTTTTCCTGATGCAACAGCATTTGCTGCCAAACTGGATGCACTATTAACAACACTTTCACCAGCAGGACCTTGCAATCCTGGTTGACCTGGTTGACCCGGTAATCCTGACTCACCTGGTAATCCTGGTAGTCCTGGTTCACCCTGAGGACCTTGTAATCCTGGTGCACCCGGCTCACCTGGTAGCCCTGGTAATCCTGGTTCACCGGCAGGACCTGCAGATCCAGCACAAGCTATCATTCCAAACATAGCTACTGAGAAAACCATCACAGTTGAAATATTTCTTAAGTTTACTAACTTTTTCAATTTATCCCCCTCTATATAGAAGACTTGATTTATCTAAACATACAAGCACAGACACAGCGCATGTGCAAATTAGTTCATGGTAATCATATTGACCCTTAGTTAAGTAGTCAACATATAAATCTAGTAAATAGTCATTATTTGAACCCCATTTACCTCACATTCGGTTAATAACTTTAAATAATCTTAAATAATCGATTAATCAAATCAATTATTTTGAAGCTACTAAAAGAGGTGCTGTAGCAAATGATCCTAAATTTCCTTCTGCTTTTATTGTATATAAGCCCTCTTTTAAATCAATTTTCACTGAACTCAAAAATGCCCCCGACGAATTGGTTTCATTTCCAGCAACGATTCTGTCAGCACCATCTTCAGCTTCTAAAATTACCACAGAAACTATTTCTCCAATTAAAAACCCAGATCCGTATATATCAGAAATTTCTCCGGGAGGCACAGAGGTTGCTACTATAGTTGCTCCTTTAGGAGTATCCATTTGCTCAAATTTCTCAACTAAAAAAGATGAAGTGGCTAATGTCCCTTCCAAGCCAACTGCTCTAATTAGATAATGACCTTCTGAAAGTTTAGGATCAATCTGAAATTCAAACAACCCTGATGAATTAACAATAACTTCTATCAGTTTGATTTCATCAATATCATCATTATCAACATATAACACTACAGACTCTTTTGATTTAAACCCAGATCCAAGAACATGTATTGTAGATTCAAAAATATTTGACTCTACAAAAATACTAGAACCTAAATTTGAATTAAAAAGTGATTTTGTATTATTTAAAATTTGTAAAGGGAAACTTGCTTTTGTTCCTAAAGAACCAGTTGCTATCATAGAAACCATTCCGTTAACTGTGGACATCAATAACGTATCATCTGAAATTAATTGAATATTATGTACAAATGCTCCAGAATCCAAAACACGTACTTGGGAAGTTCCAACAGGAATCAAATCTGAATTCTGAAGCTTCAGACTAAATGAGACAGCCTCACCAGGAATAAAACCTGACCCGAATAAAACTAATGGCTCATTAATTTTTGCAGACAATTTGTTTACCATAAATGTAGATTGTGGAGAAACAGCATCTTTTCCTGAAGGACCTTGAGGTCCTTGTAATCCTGGAGCTCCAGATGGCCCTGGATTACCGGGAATACCCTGAATTATTTGTTGATCATCAGCTGAACAAGCCAACATCAAAACACTTAATAAAAAAGTTAATGAAAATAATAAGTAAATCTTCATTTTTTATCACTTCTCCGTCACAAATTCATCTTGAATTACGAGTGTAGTCGAAAGAATGAATGCTTACAATGAAAATCAATACTACTCATTTATGAATTTAAGTATTAATCAACGATTTCAAATTAGGAAGACCTAACTCATCACATATCTGAATAAAATCTTGTGTTTTAATACCTTCCCAGGATAAATCTGCTATTTCTTCATCTATCACTACGTCAGTTTTAATAGTTGCCAATTGTTTATACAAATAAGCCATCTGTCTATTTTCTTCTAAATTTCTACTCAAAGTTTCTGCACCACGAACTTTCACATCCCACAAAACATAATTATTTGGAATATTTTCGATTGTCAAATATCTAGATAGTAAAGCTGAAGCTGATTTTGATCCCCATTTTGGAATACCCGGAATGCCGTCAGCGGAATCGCCCATCAAACCTAAATAATCAGGAATAGAAGTAGGCAATACTCCGAATTTGTTTTCGACTTCTATTTCATTAAAAACTTTTCTATTTTTTCGATCTAAGCATACAATCACATCCCCTGAAACTATTTGACAAAGATCTTTGTCAACAGAGCAAATAACTACTTGATCAACCTCATCGTGTTGTGAAAACTTAATTGCTGCAGAACCCAATGCGTCATCTGCCTCATAATCTAATGAGGGCCATACTTTAATTCCAAGAGCTTCAACTACTCTCTCTGCTAATGGAAATTGCATTAATAATTCTTCAGGTGTATCAGACCCGTCTTTGTATTTTGCAAAAATTTCATTTCTAAATGATTTGATAGAGCTATCAAATGCTACAGCTATGTGAGTAATATTTTCATCATTAATTAGAGCCATTAAAGAAATTATTAAACCTCTAATTGCGGAAACGTGCATTCCATCTGGCGCCAATCTTATTGGTTGAGAGAAATGTGCTCTGAATAATTCATAAGTGCCATCAACTATATGTAATTTCATTATCTAGTTCTCGGATTAAAGACATCGTTCAAGGAATCTCCAAACAAGTTCCAAGTTAAAACTAACGTCCAAGCTACAATACCAGGAGCCAAAAGCATCCAAGGAACAGCTCTAATAGCACTTATACTCCCACCTTCAAGAAGCATATTACCTAAACTTGGCCTAGGAGGCTGAATTCCTAAACCTAACCAACTAAGAATAATTTCTGTTCCTATTAAAGACCCCATACCCATAGATACAGTAATTATAATAGGACTTAAAGCATTAGGTAATAAATGAATAAACAAAATTCTGGATGTAGATGCTCCCATGGCTTTAGCAGATTCTATATATTCATTTTCCTTCAACGACAAAACCTGCCCCCTTACTAATCGTGCCATACCCACCCAACTAAATGAAACTAAAGCAAGTGAAATCACTAGATAATCTGCAATTCCACTTTTAACTAAACCTTCTATCACTGTTGTATCTTCAATCCACCTAACAAAATCTAAAATCCTAGGCCTCAAAGTTGCTGCTAATAAAATAACTAATAATATATCGGGGAAACAAGCGAACAATTCACCTAATCTCATGATAAACGAATCGATTTTACCCCCAAAATACCCCGCAATTAACCCCAACGAAACTCCTATTAACAATGAACCAGAAAGTATAGTGACAAAAGTAATAATTACTGTATTTTGAATACCCCACAAAACTCTTGAAAAAACATCTCTACCTTTAAAATCTGTTCCCGCAATATGTTGCCAACTTGGCGCTTCTCTAATCGCAGAATAATCCTGATAGTTATATTCGTAGGGAGCAATCAGAGGTGCGAAAATTCCCATGAAGTAAATAGAAATAATTAAAACTAAACATATAATCGCCACTTTTTTCTTAAATAATCTAGAAAACGATCTACTTACATGATTTACAGATTTCATACTTAATTCAGCCTTATTCTAGGATCTAGAATAGTGTAGAAAATATCAGCAACTAATTGTGCTAAAACAAATACTGTGGACAAAATGATAGTAAAGCCCATAATTACAGGATAATCACGATTAAAAATTGATTGAATCGCAAAATCTCCCACTCCTGGAATCCCTAATAATCTTTCAGTAATAAAACTAGTAGTAAGAATTCCAGCAAAAGACATAGCCAAGATTGTCACAATCGGAATCAATGCATTTCTTGCCACATGCCTGAAGTCAACCATCCATGGCTTCAAACCTTTTGAATGAGCCGTTCTGACAAAATCTTGTCCTAATACATCAAGAGTACTGGCTCTCATTAATCTCACAAATCCAGCTACCCCCGGCAAGCCCATAGTAATGACTGGAACTATAATCCTCAAATCAAATATGCCTCCCCATCCAGAACATGGCACCAAACTAGCTTTTAAACACAAAGCCCACAATACTACAGGGATACTAACCATAATAGGGACAGACATCAAAATTAATGAAGTAGTAACTACAAATGGATCAATCCAGGTTCCTTGTCTATGGGCAACCCAAAAACCGAGTGGAATTCCAATCATTAAACTTACTGAAATTGCTACAATATTGACTTGAAATGAAACCCACATTTTAGAAATTAACAGGGAGCTTACTGACCTACCTCTAAATCTAAGACTTTCACCGAAATCACCCTGAACAATATTGATCACATAATCAAAATATTGAACAATCATCGGCCTATTTAAGCCTAAATTTTCCCTTAACCTCTCAGCAACGTCGGGATCATATCTTGAACCCATCATCACTTGTACTGGGTCACCGGGACCATAAGTACCTAATAAAAAAGTAACCGCAGTCACCATCAATAATAATAGAGGTAACCACATCAATCTTCTGATAACAAAAGTCAACATTTATAAACCTATTTGATAAATCTATTTGTCAAAATAAACATACCTCATTTTAGGAACAGTCATAGGAGTCAAAAAATAATTTTTAACTTTAGATTTTATCAACAGATGTCTCTCACCGGGATACCACATTGGAATCCATGCAGCCTCATTAGTAATAATATTTTCAGCCTGATTATATAAATTAATCCTAGTTGAAATATCAGTTTCTATACGAGCTTGTTCTAAAATTCCATCTAATTTTAAATTTGAATATCCTAGTTGATTGTTATCACTCTCTGAATGAAACAAAATATCAAGGAAATCTTGAGGGTCAGGGTAGTCAGCTTGCCAACCAATTCCAGCAAACATTTGAAATTTTTCCTGATCTAAATCACTTAAAAATGTGGCCCATTCAAGTTGTTGGATTTCAATTTCTACACCTAAATTTTCTTTCCAAATATTCATTATCACTTCTAAGTCCGTATCAATTTCACCACCCGACCCAGGAATAGTTACAGTGATACGAGGCCTAGAAGATGCATCTGCATAAATGGATTCACTTAATAATATTTTTGCTTTTTCAATATCGTATCTTAAACCCTCTAAATTCGGATTGTATCCAGGAAATCCTGGAGGTAGTACTCCATAAGCAGGAACTACCAAATCAGAATAAATCTCTCTAGCTATCATTTCTTTATCAATAGAGTGAGTCAAAGCTTGTCTAAATTTCACATCATCAAATGGAGCAACTGAAGAATTAAAGCCAATATAACTTATAGAGAAATCAGGATTACCAACAACCAAATCAGAATTTAGAGGATCATTTGGATCTTTAATTCTTTCCAAATCCAACATAGAAATTCCAGTAATATCTATTTCATCATTTTCATACATTGCCATAGATGAACCACCAGCCAAATTATATTGAATCTTTTCTAATTTTGGCGGTTCTAAATGATATTTCGAATGACGATTCAAAATAATTCTCTCACCAATTTTGTACTCAGCAAGAGTAAATGGCCCAGTTCCATTGGGAGAATCCGTCCAAGTCTTTCCTCCAGATTCAACATTAAATTGGTCCAAGACATAAGCAGTAGGATAAGTAAGTTTTGCTAAAAAATACGCCTTAGGTGAATCTATTGAAATTTGTAATGTTATTTCATCAATTATTTTTATACCACCAATATCCTTAGCTTGACCGTTTATAACTTCTTTTACACCAATAATGTCTCCCAAGTATGTTTCTGCAACTGTTGAAGCAGTTTCTGGATTTGCCGCTCGCTCGAAAGACCATTTAAAGTCTTGCGCTGTAACCTTTTTTCCATCATGAAAAACAGCATCATCTCGAATCTTAAAAATGTAAACAGTTCCATCCTCAGAAATTTCCCAACTTTCCGCGATATCTGGAATCAAATTTAAATCTGGATCAAATGCAACTAATCCTCCAAAAATCTCAACAATAATTCCAGAAGATGTTGTGTCTCCAGCTAAGTGGGGGTCTAAAGTTGGAGGATCATTCCATAATCTATTAAATGTACCTCCAGCAGGCAAGACCGGTGATTCTTGAGAATTTGTAATTTGTAATTTTTGACTATCTTGAAGATTTTCTGTTTCTAAAGAAACCTCTGAACCACAAGAAAATGTTGCTAATAACAAAACCAATAAAAAACTAAAAATATACCTTTTCATTATTCCCTCTTTGAATTTTTATTTCCAACTAAATAAGTCAAATATGATTTTATAAAATCGTTGATTTCACCATCTAAAACTGAATCTGTTTTGGATGTCTCAGTTCCTGTTCTATGATCCTTAACCATTTGATAAGGGTGCAAAACATAACTCCTAATTTGATTACCCCATTCAGCAGAAATATGTTTTCCTTTCAATTCATTCATTTTTTCATTTTGTTTTTTTTGTTCTAAATCTAACAATCGAGACATTAAAATTCTCATAGCAATTTCCTTGTTTTGCCTCTGAGACCTTTCATTTTGACATACAACAACAATCCCAGAAGGAATGTGGGTGATCCTGATTGCTGTAGAGTTTTTTTGAACATTTTGCCCCCCATGTCCCCCTGCTCTAAAAACATCAATTTTTAAATCATCATCATTTAAATCTACTTCTACACTTTGATCTACTTGTGGTAAAACTTCTGCCAAAGCAAAAGAAGTATGTCGAGCATGATCATTGTCAAAAGGAGATATTCGAACCAATCTATGCACACCTTTTTCTGATTTTAAATTACCGTATACATAATCACCATTAATTTGTAAAACTACACTTTTGATTCCAGCTTCTTCACCATAGGAAACATCTAAAATTTGTGAATCAAATCCATTCTTATCACTCCAACGCGTATACATTCTCAAAAGCATTGCAGCCCAATCTTGCGAATCAACTCCACCTGCTCCAGCATGTATTGCCAAAATAGCATCCCCTGAATCGTATTGCCCTGAAAAATTCAATTTAAAAGAAAGAGAATCCAAAATTTGTTGAATTTCTTTAGTTTCGCTTAAAATCTCCTGAAAAATTTCAGGGTCATGATCTAATTCTATTAAATCAATCATTTCAATAGCTAAATCAATTTTAGAGTCTAAAGATTCCCAATCTCCTACAGTCTTGTTCAAATTTGACAATTTCTTCATAGTTGCTTGAGCTTGAATTGGGTCATTCCAAAAATCAACTGCAGAAATTAAATTTTCAATTTCATGTATTTTGACAACCATTCCAGAAAGGTCAAAGGCGCACCTTAAATTCTTTAACTTGATTTTTAATTTCTAAAAGTACATTTCTAGAATCTTGCATAACTTCCTCACAAATTACATTGAACTTAATTATATCAATTTAAAAACTAATTAATTTGCAAATAATGGATTCACATCTACTGACCAATCTTTTGAAATTTTCATTGAATCAGTCTGTTCTCTAAATCCTATAGTTTCCAACAAACGTTCAGGCTGATGCCCTCTCAACAAAATTTGCCATCTGTAATGTCCTTTTATCCTAGATGGAAATGCTGGCGTAGGACCTAGCAAATCAGTATCATGCAATCCCCATTCTAATTGTTGAGATTTTAATAACTTATATAAAGAAAAAGCAGCACGTTCACAAGAAGAATTGTTTGTATCATGTTTAATTAATCTAATCATTTTACTGTACGGTGGATACATAAAAGACTTTCTATAATTAATTTCTTTCATATAAAAACGTTCATAATTTTGTGCTGCAGACGTATCAATTGAATAATGTTCAGGCTGATATGTTTGAATAATTACTTTACCAGGATTCTCTCCTCTGCCTGATCTTCCTGCCACTTGACACAACATTTGAAAAACTTTTTCACCTGATCTGAAGTCAGGTAAACCTAATCCTACATCTGCATTTATCACACCTACAAGAGTAACTCCTGGAATATGATGACCTTTTGCAATCACCTGAGTTCCAATAAGAACTTTTGCTTCACCGTCAGAAAAAGATTTTAAAATTTTTTGGTATTCTTTATAATTCCTTGTGATATCACTATCCCATCTAACATAATTTACATTTTGAAATAATTTTTTAAATTGATCTTCAACTAACTGAGTACCTATCCCATACTTGCCAATAGATGTTCCATGACAATTTGTGCAATTTGAAAAAGATTTTCTTACTAATCCACAATAATGGCATTTTAAAAAATCAGAATCAGAATGATAGGTCAGGGTTTTATCGCAACTAGAACAACTAAAAACTTGTCCACAACTTTGGCATTGAATTAGAGAAAAGGTTCCACGTCTATTAACAAATAATATGATTTGTTCATTTTTCTCAATTTTCTCTTGTATCTGAAGAAATAAATTATTACTGAAAATTCCATAATTTCCATTTTTAAGTTCCTCTTTCATATCAACCACTTCAACGTCAGCCAATTTAGATTGATGAGAATTATTATCTAAATCAAATCTATGGTTTAATTTAGATAATTTATATCTACCTCTATTAGCCCTAAAGTAAGTTTCTACATCTGGAGATGCAGACCCTAAAACAACACATAAATTCAACTTAGCTGCCATTTGCATAGCGACATCTTTTACTTGATATTTTGGACTTAAATTTGATTCTTTATAACTTGAGTCATGTTCTTCATCTATGACTATCAAACCCAAATTTGGCATAGGAGCAAACAACGCGCTTCTAGATCCAATCACAATTTTATAATCACCATTTTTAATTCTCCACCACTCGTCAAATTTTTCCGACTGAGTCAAACCACTGTGCATTACACCAATTTGATTTGGAAAATGTTCTTGAAATCTTTTAATTGTTTGGGCAGTCAAAGATATTTCAGGAACTAGAATAATTGCATTTTTATTCAAATCTAAACAATGCCTTACAGATTCAATATACACTTCAGTTTTACCACTCCCAGTAACTCCATGTACCAATATCGCTTTTGGAACTTCTTGGGGGTGATCTAACATTTCGCAAATTAGATTTACAGAAATAGCTTGATCAGAAGATAGATCTACACGATTCTTTTTTTCAAATTCTTGACCAAATAAAGGATTCCTAAATTCTCTTTTATCCACTAATTCAATCAGTTGATTATCTCTTAATTTATTAATTGAATAAGATCCAAATTTTTTCCGAAAAACAGAAATTGGAGCATCTACAGTAATATTTTCCTGAATTTCTTTTAGGGCTTTTAATTGATTATTGTGGATTTGATTTTCTAATAGCGCTTTAATTCCTAAACTAGTAATTTTAGGGACTTGAATATATTTTGCCTTAGGTGAACTTCTATTAAGTTCCTTAGATTTAATCAAGATTTTTTTTGAAACCATGGAATTAATAGAATAATTAGCTTTATTACCAAATTTTCTAATTAATTGATCCTGTCTTATTCTTTGTTCTGAAATAAATTCATTAGAAATTTTTTTTTGAATCTCACTTACAGGAGTAAATTGAGAATCTTGATTAATTGTTAACCAATTTATATATCTTTGATGAGACCCAGGGGGTAACATCAACACCGCAGAATTAAACAAATTCGAAAAATAGAACTTGCTCATCCATTCGGCAATTTTCAACCTTTCTTCATCTATTAAGATTTCAGGATCAGTTAATTCAATCACTTGTCGAGTTTTTTCAACTAAAGAAGTTTCAGAAATTTTAAAAACTATTCCTTGTAAAACTTGTGATCCAAACGGAACCATCACACAATGTCCAGGAAAAACTTCTAATCCTGATGGGATTTCATAAGAAAAAAGCCTAGAATGACCTAATGGAGCATCTACAGCAATTTCAGCAAATTTCAAAAAAAACACCTCTCTTGTGTAAGAGGTAAATAATTAACTTCTTCTAGCCTCTTTTATCCTAGCAGCCTTTCCTGAAAGCCCTCTCAAGTAATATAATCGAGATCTTCGAACTTTCCCTCTAGTAATTACTTTGACAGAATCTACATTGGGCGATGAAACAAAAAATGTTCTTTCTACGCCTACTTGATTTGAAATTCTTCTAACTGTAAAAGTTTCTCCTCTACCAGTTCCCCTTCTTCTAATCACCACACCTTCAAATCCCTGATTTCGTACTCTCTCACCTTCTACAACTCGAACGTTTACGCGAACAGTATCCCCAGAATTGAATTCTTCTATTTTTTCATTTTGAACAACAGGGATAAGATTATGAGCGTCCATTACTATTCCATTTAAATCAATTTTTAATACAAGATGTAAATTCTACTTCTGAATGATTTTCATGGCAATAGTTTGTTATACAATAGGACGGTACAAATTTTTATATGAAGATTAAAGAGGGAATTTATGCCTTTTAGATTTGGTCCCATGGAACTAATAATAGTTTTGGTAGTTGTATTGATTATTTTTGGAGTAGGTAGATTACCTGAAATAGGTGGAGCAATGGGTAAAGCCATAAAAGAATTCAGGTCCAGTCAAGATAAAAGTGTAGATGAGCAATTAGCTCAATCTGAAAAAGAAAACTAAATATTATTTATCTCTTTTTTTAAGTTTTGAACCTATTTTGGAAAGTAGTATTCCAAATTCAAATAAAATGATAATTGGTATAGCTACTAATGATTGATTAATAGGATCAAGTGTAGGTGTAATCAATGCACCTAAAATAAATGCTAAAACAACAGCCCACCTTCTATTTCTAGATAAAAACTTCGGTGTCACTACACCGATTCGAGATAAAAAAAACAGCGCTATTGGAATTTCAAATACAATCCCCATCCAAAATAATAAAGAAATCATTAAATTCACGTAATTGCCTATTCTTATCATGGGTGTAGCAATATCTGTTCCAAAAGAAATCAAAAACTGAACAGCCGGTGGAAATAGGATGTAATAGCCAAATGATGCTCCAGCTGCAAATACAATCATGCTAATAGGTAAAAATATATACAAATATCTTTTTTCTGACCTGTTTAGACCTGGTGAAACAAACATCACAATATGCCAAATCATAAAGGGCATAGACATAAAAAACCCTACCATCAGTGAAACTTTCATAGCTATGCCTAAAAACTCAGTTAAATCCGTATATATAGGTTTTTCATTTGGCATTCCAGGAAACCCGCTAGCTGGGCCCATTAACATAGATAAAATTTGTTGATGAAAAACAAAACAAATTACAGATACAACCATTAAAACAATAGCCGACCAAGTCAACCTTTTTCTTAGTTCAGAAAGATGTTGAGATAATGTTGCTTCATTATTCATTGGAATTTTCCGTATTAGGTAAATCTTGATTCAATTTTTTATTGAATTCAACTGAAGAACCTGGGGGATTGTCACTAATATAATCTTTGTCATTTATTTTCGTGATTTCATCAAGATCCATATGGGGAATAGATTTGGCAACACCTCTCAGTTGTCCAACTAAATCTCCTAAAAACCTGGCAGCTTCAATCATTTTTTGTGGTCCCAAAACAATAAAACCAATTAATAAAATTACTAAAATTTCCAATGATCCCATTCCTAGCATCTTATTTCCTCATATCAATTCACAGTTTGTACATTTTTTAAATTCATTAAGTTGCTCTATTTGAATTTTAATATTAAATTTATCAAGATATCTAGCAATTTTACATACAGGAAGCCCCACCACCGATGGGTAACAACCTGAAATATTGTTTACAGGATGAAATTCATCAGATTGAATTGCATATGAACCAGCTTTATCAACATATTCACCTGATTCAATATATTTAGAAATCTCTTCAGATGAAAAATCGCGCATATTTACAATTGTGGTTTCAAAATCTGTAATTACCTTTTTTGAACCCAGAGACAATAAACAAATTCCAGTATAGACCTCATGAGATTTATTTCTTAAAGATTCCAACATTCTTGATGCGTCATCACTATCAACTGGTTTCAACAAAATATTAGATTCATGCACAACTACAGTGTCAGATCCTATAATTAAAACATCATTATCTACTATTGATGTAACACTCAAAGATTTCAAAAGGGACATTCGGATCACATATTCCATAGGAGATTCAAAACCAAGAGGTTTCCTCTCTATAAAATGAGGACTAATAAAATCATAATCTACCCCCAAAGTTTCAATTAATTCTCTTCTACGAGGAGAAGATGAAGCTAAAATTAATTTCATATAATTACTTGATCTCTAAAATTGAAATTGTTTCAATATGATAAGTTTGAGGAAACATATCAATAGGTTGAATATTCATAATTTGATATCCACCAGCCACCAATAGATTCAAATCTCTTGCTAAGCTTTCAGGATCACATGAAACATATGCCAATTTATATGGTTTTTTAACTAGTATCGAATCAATTACATCAGGATGGCATCCTAATCTTGGCGGATCAAGAATCACTGAGTCTATATCTTCAGGAATTAAAGGTAAAACATTTTCAGTTTTACCTAATAAAAACTCCAAGTTATCTACGTGATTGTCAGATTGTAAATAATCCTCTACAGCTGATTGAGATTCTTCAATGGCAATCACTTTCCTGACTTTAGTTGCCAACAAAGTTGCAAAAACCCCTACTCCAGCATATGCATCAACAAGAACTTCATGCGATTTAAGATTAAGTAATTCACTAACTAGCAAAATCATTTTTTCTGCCTGTAAAGTATTTACTTGAAAAAATGATGGTGATGCTACTCTAAAATCACGATCAAGTAATTTTTCTTGATACCATTTTTGTCCAGTTTCCATAGAAATTTCAGAAGTATTTAATTTGGGTTGAATTAATTGTTGTTTTGTATGGATACCAACTCTAACGGACAAATTTGAAGTTTCTTCAACATGATTCTGTAAATCCTTCAACACACCATTAATTTGTCCATCCATTAATTTGCATTCATCAATTCTCACAAATCTCCTAGTTATTCTATTAGAAAATCCTAATTGGCCTCCAAAACGTACTGTAAACCTAGCATGATTTCTATAATTCCAAATTTGAGGGGATGGAATAGTATTTGAAACTTTTATTTGTTTTAGCAGATCATACTGGTTAAAAAAAGCTAAAATCCTTTGCCTCTTGAATTCTAATTGTTTTTCATATCTAACATGTTGGAACTGACAACCACTACACGCACCAAAATAAACACATGGAGCAATAACTCTTTCACTAGATGGTTCTAATACTTCAGTAACTATACCTGCGATAATGGGCTTTTTTTTTCGGTAAAATCTATATATTCTAGCTTTTACTTTTTCTCCTATAATTCCATTTAATACCTCAATAAACTGTCCTTCAAAGGTAGCTAACGGAGATCCAAAATTACCCATTTTTTCCAAAAATAATTCTGCAAATTCTTTTTCAGAATCTAATTCTCTCAAAGTGTCTATGGTTTTTAAATCGTTTTCTAATCTAGTAATTTGTTTTTTCATATAGAACATACTAATCCAAACTACCATTAATACAAATTCAAAAGCTAAACTTTTATAGTGTATTCTTATCTAAGGGAGAAAATATATGGTAGCTGAAAGAAATATTCCAGAGTGGCTAAAAGTTAAAATGCCATCAGGTAATAATTTTAAATATATAGACTCTATAATTTCAAAAGAAAACCTTAATACTGTTTGTAAGGAAGCACGTTGCCCAAATATTGGTGAGTGCTGGAATCAAAAAACTGCTACCTTTATGATTTTAGGAGACACCTGTACTAGAGCCTGCACTTACTGTGCTGTGACATCTGGTCAACCAAATCAATTAGATTTAGCAGAACCTATCAGGTTATCGAACACGGTAAATCGTTTAAGTTTGGAATATGCGGTAATCACTTCTGTAAATAGAGATGACTTATCAGATGGAGGAGCAAGAATTTTTTCACAATGTATTAAGTTAATAAAAAAGAATTCTCCATCTTGTAAAGTTGAAGTCCTAACCCCAGATTTTCAAGGCAATTTTGACGCCCTAAAAAGTATCATTGATGAGAAACCTGATACGTTCAACCATAACATTGAGACAGTCAAAAGAATTTTTCCGAAAATTAGAGCAAGAGGAAACTACCAGCTTTCTATAAGTATCTTAGAAAAAGCTAAACAGCTTGACAAAAACTTAATAACAAAATCAGGAATGATGGTGGGGTTAGGTGAAACCTTAGATGAAATCATAGAGACATTAAAAGATTTAAGGAGCGTAAAATGTGACCTTTTGACAATTGGTCAGTATTTGAGACCCTCCAAAAAACATGTAGCAATGTCACGTTGGTACACACCTTCAGAGTTCGAGAAAATTCAATCCATTGGATATGATTTAGGGTTCAAACATGTTGCATCGGGTCCATTAGTAAGAAGTTCTTACCATGCAAAAGAACAACACAAATCAGCTAAATTAAATTTAATCTGAAGAAGGTAACTTTCTGGGTTGTTGTAATTCCATAGGTGATTCGCAACATTCGACCATATCATTACCGGGTTTAGTACACAGAACCATACATCCACATGTATTGCACTGGTACCTACGTCCTAATTGAATATTATCAGCCATATTAATATCCTTACTTATATTATTTAATAACCATTTTAGTGCTACAACAAACTAAAGAGGCATCTTCTGATCCTCTAGTAACTACAATCTCTGATTCACATTTTTGGCAATAATACCTTTTGCCTGTTTCGTTGGCCAACTCATTCACCTCAATTTTTTATAATCCTATAGAACAGTGAAGATTATAAAATTGAAAAAAGAATAGGTCAAACAATTAATGAAAGTAATTCTTTTGCAGCTTCATAATTTCTTCGACCATTCTCAAAAAATGGAGGTACCAGATAGATACATTCAAGATTTTGAACATTTTTTAAATTTTCAATCATTTCTAAAGTAATATCTACTCCAGGCCTACCTTTAGATAAGTCTCTCAGAATCCAATTAGGAATAGTAGAAAAAGACTTACTATTTTTTTCTAACATTTGGATCCCCCAAATAATAGGAATATCTATATGTCTATGAAATTTTTTATAGAAAATATCAAATAATTTTTCAGGTAAATCAACATTAAAAAAAGGTTGTAAAATTAAAAAATCACTACCTAGTAAAATTTTTTTATTCAATAATTCAGCTTCAGAGTTCAGATCTTTTGATAAATCTACAGTAGAGCCTACACAAAAATCAGTAGGATATATTAAGTTTTTATCCTCGAAATCTTTTCGAGAATTCAAATTTTTGACTGATTGAATTAATTGAGTCGGAGAAAAATCATTAACATTCTGAATATGTTGTGATTTTGATTCTGTAAATGGATCGCCTTGAACTACAACAATATTTTCTAATCCCTGTAATTGAGCACCAAGAAGTAGACTTTGAATAGCTAATTTGTTCATATCACGAGTGGCTAAAAAGAATAAAGAAGTAATACCTGTAGCACTTTGGATCCAACTAGCCATCATTGCAGAATTAACACGCACTGAAAGGCCTGGATTATAAGCAACAGAAAAAACATCCGGAGTCAAATCTAGTAACTCTTGAACTAAAAGCTCATTTCCAGATCTAGGAGGAGAAACATCTAAAACATAAACAATTTTATTTTCAGATCGGATTAATTCAGTTATTGAGGGCATATAAAAATTTCAAAATATATTGAACTATTTCCAGCCTATATCACCATTTCCATTAGGTGCTAATGATATTCTGTGACCAGACTCACATTTATATCTTTCTTCTCTAATTTCTCTTTTTCTACCTGATAATGAAGATTGGGCCATTGCTTCACCACAAAATGGACATCTAACACCATACATAACCCTATTTCTAACTCTGTAAACTTTCACATGAGTAACTGTTTGCTCTAATGATTCAAAATCACCCATATATCTAATAATAAATCGTGTACCACTACCAATTACACTGTAGGAATTTTTGCTTTCTACTATTGGAGAAACATAATTATGATCCACAAACCCACAACTCAAACATTCTGATTCATCATAATTAACAGTTAACCTTGAACTACATTTTGGACAAAACGTCTTATTATTTTTTAAATCTACCTCTGTTTGTTTTGGCATTAATCTTCTAGGAACTACTGGGACCCTAGGGATCGCAGGTGCAAATGGATTTGAATTCTGACCCATCTTAATTCTCCTAAATTATGAACTAATTATTAAAAAAACGAATACGACGTTGGTATTTTATTTATACAAATATAAAAATGTCAATACTTTATACGCAAAATTGTAAAAATGCATACCATTCTTATACTTGTATAAAACATTTGTTCTGATATAATGATCTATTTTCTAATTTAATGCGTAGATTAAATTGACATCGATTCAATGAGATTGCTACGATTTGATTATAAAATTAGATTAGGAAGCATCATGAATATAGTAGTTTGCGTTAAACAAGTAATGGATCCAGACACCCCCATTTCAGCTTTTGTAATTGATGAAGTTGAAAAAAAAGTCGTACCAGCGCAAGGAATACCACCTGTAGTAAATGGATACTGCGAAAATGCAGTTGAAGCAGCTCTACAAATTAAAGCCCAAGAGGGCGAAGGAACAATCACAATATTATCGCTAGGTACAGATTTTGTAATGGATGTAATGAAAAAGCCCTTATCAATGGGAGCTGACAAAATGATTCTGATTCAAGATGAATATGTAGCCGAATTAGACGCATCTGGAATAGTTAACGTTCTCTCAGCTGCAATAAATAAAATCACTGATGTTGATTTAGTTTTGTGTGGTCAACAAGCTTCCGATTGGGACAATGCACATATACCTATGGGATTAGCTGAAAACTTGAATCTTCCTTGTATAACTTCTGCGTTAAATATTGAACATGCAGGAGACAAGCTCTTAGTACAAAGTGCTTTACCTGACGGATACCAAACTCTTGAAGCCCCCATACAGTCAGTAATCACAGTAAACAATTTATTTGGCGAACCACGATACCCCACTTTAAAAGGAATCATGCAAGCAAGCCGCAAAAGCCCCGAAGTTTGGTCAATTGCAGATTTAGGGATTCCAGAATCTGATTTGAAACCCTCGATGATCCTATCAGAACTAAAAATACCTATTAGTGAAGGCAATTGCGAAATTATCGAAGGTGAAGATGATGCAGACTCAGGTAGACTTTTAGCGTTAAAACTTAGAGAAGAAAAAATCATATAAGCGAGTAAAACATGACTGAAATTTTAGTTTTTTGCGAAACCAATGAGGAAAAATTAGACTCTTCTACTGGAGAACTACTTGCAGCTGGAAGAAAGCTTTCTAATGAACTTTCTCTCCCAGTTTCAGCAGTAATATTTAATCCGAATGCAGAAATGACAAAAGAAGCATCTTCATTAGGCGCAGATAAAGTTTACAAAGTTAATGATCCTAAATTTGAACATAAAACAGATGAAATTTTTACACACGGCCTATTTGAAACCTGTAAACAAATTAAACCTACAGTAATTTTGGCTGCAAAAACATCTTTGGGAAGAAATGTTGCTGCCAGAACGGCATACAGATTGAAATCAACTGTAGCTCAAGACTGTATGGACATTAGTGGCGATAAAAATACTGGCTTAATTTCCGTGACTAGACCAGTATACGGAGGAAATGCACAAGCAGTGTTTACATTTACTAAACCTTTAAATCAAATGGTAATACTTAGGGTAAAAACCTTTGAGCCTTTGCCAATAGATAATACAAAAATAGCAGAAGAAATAACCCTAGAAATCCCTATCCCAGATGCAAAACTTAAAGTAATTGACACGGTAAAACAAGAATTTGAAGGAGTAAGATTAGAAGATGCCTCTGTAATAGTTGGTGGCGGAAGAGGGTTAGGAGGCCCGGAAGCATTTGAACACCTAGAGGAGTTAGCTAAAATATTAAATGGTGCAGTAGGGGCATCTAGAGCTGTTTGTGATGCGGGATGGCTAGACCATTCTTACCAAATTGGGTTAACAGGAAAAACTGTAACACCTGACCTATATATTACTATTGCTATATCCGGAGCGAGTCAGCACATGGCTGGTTGTTCCGCTTCAAAAAACATTATAGCTATCAACAAAGATGGAGATGCAAATATTTTTAAAGAAGCTAGTTTTGGGGTGGTAGGAGATTGGGAACAAATATTACCCTCTTTTACAGCGACCGCTAGAGAGTTAACACAATCATAATAGGAATACATTTTGACTAACAACCACTTTTATGATGATTTAAATGATGTAAAAGCAAATATTCTAGAAGCTGACGTGATTTCAATATTTTTCCCAAACTTCAAAAAGTCTGTACTAGTGGATACACGTTCAACAGACACAGATGGACCTTCAATCATGTTAACTCCAATGGCTCGAAGTCCAAGAGAAAGAATCAAAAGTATGGAAAAATTACGACCAGGATTTCCAGAAGTAAAAAACATGATACTTATCCCATGGCTTAGATACATATTCAGTTTAGAGGAAAGTGGAATTTGGGAACTACTTATCAAAAGACTTGACCAATCAACACTCCTTAATTCTAACCTTGCAGCAAATACAATTTTAAATGAATTGAAAAATTTAGAAAATCTTGAATTATTAGAAGTAATCAAAGGTGATAAATATCAAACAATTTGGTCAAAAAAGTTGAATTAAAATGATATCTATAATTGGCGGTACAGGACCAGAAGGAAAAGGGCTCGGATTGAGACTAGCTATGGCTGGCGAAGAAGTATTTATTGGATCTAGAGAAGAGTCTAGAGGAATAGAGGTAGCTCAACAAATAAAAGAAATTCAAGACGTTCCGAGCATGTCTATTGAGGGAGGCAGCAATTTAAAAGCAGCAAAAATTGGAGATATTATAATAATTTCCACTCCATATAATGGGCACAAACAAACATTAATCGATTACGCATCACATCTAAAAAATAAAATCATTATTGATGTTGTTGTCCCCCTATCATTTTCAAAGGGGAAAATATCAACTCTACCTATACCTGAAGGATCTGTAGCTGAAGAAGCTCAAGAAATTTTAAAAGACTCCTTTATAGTTGGTGCATTTCACAACGTAAGCGCAGAAGATCTATTGATACCAAACAAAAAAATGGATTGTGATGTAATTGTTTGCTCTAACAATCAAGATAGTAAAAAAACGGTAATTCAATTAACTGAAAAAATTCTTGGACTCAGAGGGATAGACGGAGGAGGATTACATAATTCAAAATACGTAGAAGATTTCACTGCTTTACTAATTAATATCAACAAAATTTACAAAACTCACTCATCAATTAAAATTTCTGGCATTTAAAATATTATGTCAGTTCAAGAAATTTTAGAAATACCCCACCCTATTCTCAGACAAAAAGCAAAAAAAGTCAGAAACATTGATAAAGAAATCCTTAAAATTGCCTACAACATGGTTGACACTTTACGTGATGCAGGCGGAGTAGGATTAGCTGCTAATCAAATCGGAGAATTGTGGAGAATTATAGTTTTACAAATGCCTGAAGAGGATATTTCAAGAATTTATTTTAATCCTGAAATCATTTCAGTTCAGGGAACTAGACAAGTTGAAGAAGGCTGCTTAAGCATTCCAGGTTATTTAGGGCTTGTAGAAAGATCAATTTCTATAAAATTTACCGGAATTGACCATAATGAAATTAAAATTAAATTTACTGCAGAAGATTTACTGTCACAGGCATTAGAACATGAAGTTGATCATTTAAACGGTATTTTATACACCGATCACCTACTAGAACACCAATCACTTTATACAGTAGATTCAGTTACGCCACCCGATAATTCAAATGATGACTTTGATTCAGGTATTACGTCTTCAATAGAAGTTAAATGATTTTTAACACATCTACACACTGGAAGGTTTCCAAAGACACGATATAATGGTTGGGTTGTATTGCAAAAGATGATCTATAATGTGTCTTTATATAAATAACATTGTAACCATTCATTTATGTGAATAATTACATTTTTACTGGGAGAAAATATTGAGAAGAAATGCGAGATCTTTAATTACCATTTTTCTTGTACTAGTAGTTTGTAGCCTTATATTAATCAATCAAGAAATAAAAATCGGTAATTTTGAAAGAGGTAGCGACACAACATTAGGGTTAAGCTTAGGATTAGACCTTCAGGGTGGTAGCCATTTAGTCTACCAATCCGATCTTGTTGAAAATGGTGAAAATGTTGAGCCAACTTCTGACCAAATGGCATCATTAGTTAAAACTATTGAACGAAGAATTAATTCATCGGGGCTAGGTGTTCCAATGATTCAGATATTAGGTAAAGATAGGCTGCTAATACAATTACCCGGCATCAAAGATCCTTCTAGAGCTAAAGTCCTAATTGGAGAAACAGCAAGATTAGAATTCAAACACAGAACCTTTGATACCACACCAATTCCTGTAACTGAAATAGAATCTAAACACATCATAAGCATCTCGACAGATCTCCTTCGCCAAGACGGGAAACTAATTAGTCAAATAGATACTGAATCCCTGCAAAATTCTGAATTACAGAAATACGAAGCTATTGTTGTAGATTTTTCTGATGAGGGATCTAACATTTTTAATCCCATTGGTGGGGGGATTAGGGAAGACTATATAAAATCATTACAAAGTGGAGCTGCAGGTAACCCTATGCCACCTTCACAATTATTATTAAATTTTGAAGGAAACGAAAAATTTTCAATTCCTGTCACAGGCAACCAAATTGTCAAATATGAAGATACAAATAAATACATATTTTCTATCCCTGCCTTGCCTGACCCAGACGGAAACCCAGTTCCCATAGAATCTATAGAGCAAATTGAACAAAAACTTGGAGATTCTCCCACTGTGTCATTTGCAACTAAATCAGGAATGAATGATGAAGATATTGGATTAACAGGAGATGACCTTAACAATGCCTATCCAAATCAGCAGCAGGGAACAGGTAAACCTATAGTTAACATAGAATTTAACGATAACGGCACCAAAATTTTTGGTGATTTAACAACACAAATTTACTCTAGGCAACAAGAAACAGGAATTCAAGATAGAATTGCTATTATTCTTGATGGAGAAGAGCTTATAGCTCCTTCTGTTAAAGCTCCTATTACTGCAGGAACAGCATTTATTGATGGACCTGATTTTACTATTGAAAGGGTAAGAGATCTTGCATTACTACTTGAATCAGGTAGGTTACCAATACCCATCAAATTAATTCAAGAAAGAGATGTAGATGCAATTCTTGGTGCTGAATCTTTACAAAAAAGCGTAATAGCTGGAGCTGTCGGATTACTTTTAGTTCTTCTATTCATGACAATGTATTACAGGCTACCAGGAATCATAGCAGCTTTAGCTCTATTGATTTACGCTGTCATTGTACTTTCAATATTTAAAATCCTTCCAGTAACTTTAACCTTATCTGGAGTAGCAGCAGCAATCCTATCCATAGGCATGGCAGTTGACGCTAATATTTTAATTTTTGAACGAATGAAAGATGAACTAAGAATTGGAAGAACCTTACTGACATCTATTAATACTGGTTTCAATAGAGCTTGGCCAGCAATTAGAGATGGTAATGTTTCTACTCTTATTACTTGCGGAATTCTATATTGGTTCTCTGAACAATTAGGTGCCACTATAGTGCAAGGGTTTGCAGCGACATTAGCTATTGGTGTTTCAATAAGTATGATTTCAGCAATCTTTGTCAGTAGAACACTTATGAGATTATTGGCTCTAAGCCCCATCTCTAAAAACATAAGTCTTTTTATTCCCTCTGGGGGTGGAGAGATATCTAAGAAATTAAAATCATAAGAGGGTAAAAAATGAAATTCGCAGAAAGAAGAATATATTTTTTTATAATTTCATTTCTAGTCATAGCTCCTGGAATATTTTTCTTAATTAGCAGTGGTGGGCTAAATACAGGTATTGATTTTAAGGGAGGGTCAAGCATGACTATATCTTTCCCTGAAGAAATTTCAGTCTCCCAAACCCAAATCAGAACCTCATTAATAGATATTGGGTATTCTGACTCGACAATTCAAAACTTAGGCAACAATAGTTTTTTCTTAAGAACTACTGAATTAAATGACGATGAAAAATCAATCATTGAAAATGGCTTGATTACCAATTTTTCACCAGCCTCATCTTCTATTATCACTAGCTATGATTTAGTTTCTCCAGTAGTGGCAAACGAAACTGTCATAGCAGCTGGATGGGCAGTCCTCGCAGCTGTAATCGGAATTTTTATATACATTTGGTGGGCTTTCAGAAATATCCCCAACCCATTCAGGTATGGAATAGCGGCAATCATTGCATTAATTCATGATGCAATAATTGTAATAGGCTCATTCGCCATTCTAGGTGAATTATTGGGAATAGAAATAAGTACCATGTTTTTAGTCGCTCTTCTAACAATTATTGGATATAGCGTAAATGACACCATAGTGGTGTTTGATAAAATCAGAGAAAATGTACTTATCTATACAAACAGACAATTTACTGAGGTTGTAAATTTAAGTATTTCTGAAACTTTAGGGCGATCACTTAATACCAGTTTTACATTACTATTGACTCTATTAGCGCTATTCTTATTTGGCGGAGCAACAATTAGAGAATTTTTATATGTCTTAATAATTGGAGTAATTGCTGGAACATACAGTTCAATCGCAATTGCTAGTCAAATTCTAGTTGTTTGGGATCAAAAGAAAATAGGCTCATTCTAGTCAGGAATAATCACCGCTCTACCAACAATTTCTTTATTTTTGACTGCACTATATGCTTCTGAAATTTCAGAAAACCCATATTGTTTCCCTACAATGGGCGTCACCTGTTTCTCATCAACAAGATTAATGGCATCTCTAATACCATTGGTTCCAACTCCAGAAGATCCAAAAATTTGTGCATCCCTAAAAATAATTTCAGCTAAATTAAAATTCACAGGTTTCCCAACAACTTCTCCAGTCACAATCATTTTTCCTCTATTAGATAATGATTCTAAACTATTTAAAAAAACTTGAGAGCCTACAGGATTAAAAACCATTTTAGCACCTTGATCTTCTGTCAAAGCAAAAACTAACTCTGGAATATTTAAAAAATCATCTATCAAAAAAACTTGCCCTACTGATAATTTTTCTAACTTGTCCAATTTATTTGGAGATGAAGTAAATGAAATTACATTAGCGCCCTTAGATAAAGCTATTTGTGCTGCATGAATACCTAAACCTCCACCCACTCCAAATATAACAACTGTATCTCCTATTCGAAACGAATCTCCTAAGTTTAACGCTTCATTAGCCACACCAATAGGACAAGCATATAAACATGCATCAATTAAATTATGTGATTCAGGAATCACAGAAACATGTTGAGGAGCCAATTTAATCAATTCAGAAAATCCACCATCTATTCCGTGACCAAATCCTTGAGCATTCTGACATCTATAATCTCTGTTTGTCATACACATTTCACAATAACCACAAAATGCATTTAAAGATGTCACAATATTTTGACCAATCTCCAAATGTTCTATGTCTGAACCTATTTCAACAATTGTTCCAGAAATTTCATGGCCAAGAATCACATTTTCTTTCACTCCACGAGTTAAAGTCCCATTCATTACAGCTATATCGTGATAACACAATCCTACTGCTGCGACACGCACTAATATCTGATTTGATGAAATTACTGGATCATCAACAGATTCAACCAATAATAATGGCTCATTACCTGGATTTTTTAATGTCAATACTTTCATAAATTTTTAGATATCATTTTAATAGTTTGAAATGATGTACGATCTGGATCAATTGTTTCTGGAGTCTCATCACCGAATTGAGATTCATTTAAAAGAGTATAAATTTTTTCAGCGCCTTTGTGGAAA
This sequence comes from uncultured Chloroflexota bacterium, assembly GCA_913045625.1. GTDB lineage: Bacteria > Chloroflexota > Dehalococcoidia > Lucifugimonadales > UBA826 > AG-426-M11. Next base: position 38,236 of record CAJWPE010000006.1, read on the forward strand.
TCAGAGGTCATGCCAAAATCCTCAAAAGTAGCTGCAATCTCTTGCATTTCACCAATCCATCTATGAGCATTAGCAGGAAGTCTTCTAATTGATTTTTCCATAGAATTCAACACATTACTTTGACTACTTGAAAATTCTTCTACCAACTCATCTAATAACCCCATCTTTTCTGCCAAAATTAATAATGCGACTTGTAAAGTGTTTGTTCCTTTAGTCAAGGCTGCGTAACACATTTTAATGCCTGAGGCTTGGCCAATTTCATTTCCAATCAACTTCACCTGAATTCCTTTACCATCTAACATTAACACTGAATCACCAAATGGACCTGAAACATAAAATCTAGGAACATCTCCGTTAGCTGGGGAATTTCCTATAATTCCTCCATCAACATACTTACCTCCAACTTTAGTAATAATTTCAGATATATTTTTAGAATTTTCAGGAGAAATAGCATTACAATCTACAAAAATTAAATTGCTATTAGTAGATTCAATAGATTTAGATACTTGAATTGCGAATTGTTTTGCATTTGATGGCACCATAATCGACAAAAGCAAATCTGCTTCAACTACCATCTCGTCAAAAGTTTCAACAACTCTAAATCCACCCTGAGATGCTAAAAGTTTTGTTCTTTCACTTCGTCCATCTAAACATGTAATCACGTCTATGCCATGATTCTTCAATTCAAGTCCCACAGAATGTCCCATATCTCCAGGACTCATAATAGCTACAGTATTAATCACTCATCACCTCAAATAACTTTATCAATCAGTTTAATATGTCATGTTAAACTGAGATTAAAGTCAAATCTAGAGGGAATTATGGAAATAGAAACATATTTTCGAAATCTGGAGATTCATTAAATCAATTCTCATAAAAGGTGGGATGTATGAAATTAGTATCGTGGAACGTAAATGGTATTAGAGCATGCCTGAAAAAAGATTTCATGACTTTTTTTGATCATATTGATGCTGACTTATTTTGTATTCAAGAAACAAAAGCTCATTCGTCTCAAGTCGAAATCATTACTCCAAATCATCTTCAATTCTGGAATAGTGCAGAAAAAAAAGGATATTCAGGTACTTTAATTTTAGCTAAAAATCAGCCAATCAATTCCATAAATGGACTAGGAATAGAAAAACATGATACTGAAGGAAGGGTAATCACTCTAGAATACGAAACTTTTTATTTAGTTACAGTCTACACACCTAATTCCAAAAGAGATCTTTCTAGGCTAGGGTATAGAGAAAACGAATGGGATATTGATTTTCTTACTTATGTCAAAGAATTAGAAAAAATAAAACCGGTGATTTTTTGCGGTGACTTAAATGTAGCTCATAAGGAAATTGATTTAAAAAACCCTAAATCTAATGAAAGAAATGCAGGTTTTACTAACGAAGAAAGAACAGGCTTTGACAATATAGTTTCAAGTAAATTTATAGACACTTTTAGAAAATTTAATCAAGAAGGTGACAATTACACTTGGTGGAGCTATATGAGAGGATCAAGGGCTAGGAATATAGGATGGAGAATAGACTATTTTTGTATATCTAGCTTATTGGAAAACAAGTTAATATCAGCTGATATCCATGAAAATATTTTGGGATCAGACCATTGTCCGGTAAGCATTGAAATAGATATTTAATAGTAAATCATTTTGAATTACTTATCTAAAAAATCATAAACACTTTAATTTCATGAAAATAAATTTCGATAATATTAAAAAACCAAACAGTGGAGGTATACGAGCTGCCGTTTTAGGAATAAATGATGGCTTGGTATCTAATTTCTGTTTAGTTATGGGAGTTTCCGGTGGAATTTCTGATCCTATTAACACAAATATTATAGTGTTAGCTGGATATGCTGCATTAATAGCCGGATCGTTATCAATGGCTGCAGGAGAATATATATCAGTAAAATCAGAAAAAGAAATTAACGAGAAAAAAATCGTTGGTAAAAAGAGCCAGATATTAAACAATCCTTCTACTGAGGAAGAAAAGTTAATTCTAATATACATAGATAAGGGGTTTTCAACTGATGAGGCAAAAAAAATTGCTGGAAAAATCATCTCAAACCCCAATATAGCCTTACAAGCAATTTCAATGGAACATTTAGGATTAAACCCAAATGATTTAGGGTCTCCATGGATTGCTGCATTTAGTAGTTTAATTGCATTTGCAGTTGGAGCATCAATTCCATTAATTCCTTTTTTATTTTTGGATCTAGTCCAAGCTAATGTATTAACATGTATTTTAAGTGGAATAGCTTTAATGAGTGTTGGGGGGTTAATTTCAAAATCTAGCGGTAAAAATATATTGTGGGGTGCTGTAAGAATGTTACTAATAGGATCATTTGCAGCATCAATCACTTTTATAATGGGATTTTTAATTGGAATATCAATTTAAGGAGAAAATATGAACCAAGAACACTGGAACAACATTTATGAAATGGTGTCTGCAAAACCAATTATCAATGCGATCGGTAGTGTAACTATGTTAGGTGGATCAACACCTATTCCTGAAGTTAAGAGAGCTATGGATTTAGCTGACAGTTCATATGTCCCTCTAGTCGAGTTAGAAGAAAAAGCTGGGAAATTTCTTGCTGAATTTATCGGAGTTCCAGCTGCATACATTACATCTGGAGCTGGATCAGCTCTAACATTGGCTGCAGCAGCAATTATGGCCGGAGATGACGATCAATTAATTGAACAATTACCCAATACGCATGGCATGAAAAATGAAATTTTAATCCAAAAAAAACATAGATATTGGTACGATAGATGTCTAGAGGCCTCTGGTGCCAAGTTGATTATGTTTGGATCTGAACAAAAGACTACTGAAAAAGATTTAGAAGAAGCAATTGGACCTCAAACAGCCGGAGTACATTTTACTATGTATGAACAAAATCCTGACCCCGACGCACTATCTTTAGAAAAAACTATTGAAATAGCACATTCGCATAAATTACCTGTATTAGTAGATGCTGCAGGACAAATATACCCCTTAGAAAATTTTGGGAAATACGTAAAAATGGGAGCAGATTTTCAATGTATTGCAGCAAAATATTTAGGCGCATCACAATCAAGCGGATTAGCTTTGGGTACAGAAGAAATGATACGTAAAATTTCCAAACAATCCTTTGTGGGATACGAAGGAAGGCGAATCAGAGGAATTGGTAGGCCACATAAAGTTGATCGTCAAGAAATGATGGGAGTAGTAGCAGCTGTTCAAAACTGGTTAACAATAAACCACGAAACTAGATTAAGTAACATAGAAAAACAATCTATGACACTAATTAACATTTTATCAAGTTGTCCATATATCGAAGCATCTCTAATAGAAAACATTATAGGCCATCAACCTTTTGGAGTTAAAATAAAAATCATAAATCATAAATTCACAGTTCACGATATAGTTAACAAACTTAAAAACGGTACCCCATCTATTTGGACAAGAGTTGTTGGTGAAAATAATTTTATAGAAATTCACATGTTTGGTTTAAAAACTGATGAAGAAAAAATTGTTGGTGAAAAAATTCTAGAAATATTTGAGTAACAGTGAATATATGCTAAAATTTCCCTCTTGAACAATTTTAAAATTTATGGTGAAAAAATGGATGGGTTGCAAATTACATTAGAAAAAAGAGAGGTCATTGGGAAAAAAGTTTCCAACCTTCGAAAAAACGGTCTAATCCCCGTTCATTTATATGGATCTGAAGTAGACTCAATCTCTTTACAATGCGAGAGTCTTGTTTTAAACAAAATTGTGTTACAAGCTGGAACTAATATTCCAATCAATGTCTCGATTGACGGTACTGAAGACCAAGTTTGCTTCGTTCGAGAAGTACAATACCACCCTGTGAAAGATCAAATTATCCATGTTGATTTTATGAGTGTAAATATATCCAAACCTGTCAGAGCTAGAGTTCCAGTTAGAATTGAAGGAACATCACCTGCTGTCAGAACTATGGGCGGAACTTTACTACAACCACTTGAATCAGTAACTGTTGCAGGTCTACCATTGGAAATTCCAGGATATCTAAGTATGGCTGCAGAATTATTAGTAGATTTTGAAACAAATCTATATGTTAGAGACTTAGAAATTCCTGATGGAATTGAAATCATCAATAACGAATCCGAGATGCTAGCAAGTGTTGTAGCTCCAAGAGTTGAACGTGAACGAGGAACTCAATCTGAAGAATCTGAAGAATCTGGAGAATCTGGAGAATCTGGAGAATCAGAAGAATCAGAAGAATAATTTTATAAAAATTCAGAGTACGTTATTCAAGTTGATACAAAATTGATTATCACAAATTAATTTTGCTCCCTGAAAATGGAGATATGAAATTAGTGGATTTTTGAGTTAACATTCTAATGAAACGAAAAATTATTGTACTAATTAATATTTTCTAAACAAATTTCCCCATCTAGTTTGCATAGCTTTATTTATTCTTTGTTTCCCAATAAATCTCAACCAATATTCATTGTGATATAAATTTGATGCAACATAAGCTAATGGTGTAATTGGTGACCTGAGTAAAGCTTTTTCTAAAGGCTTAAGAGGACCCCAATAAATCATTTTTTGTCCTTGGCTTGCAAAGGTATTACCTCTTTGAAAACCCCAATCCACATTATCTATATCTTCACCAATGATATTTATTTTAGATAAATCACCACATCCTAAACCCTCTTCGTGAGCTATTCTTATGAAATCTATGGACATTGGGTCAAAACCCATCATACTAGCAGAGACAGCATCAATGGCTACCTGATCAGAACTAGCTAATATGACATTTTTTTCATGCCATTGCATAGCCCTAGGGCCAGGTCCAGACCCAGCAAAAGTACCATCTGTTACAGCAAAAATACCTGGATGAATTTCTTTTTGAATTCGAAGCAAATCCACTAAAGTTTCATGAATGACAGAATGAGTCCAATGACGTTGAAAATTTAACAATCCACCAAAAGCATTTTTCATAGCGCCTGTAATGGTAGTAAAAACATGAGTTTTCATAGTGGGAAGATGAATAATGTTTTTACCAATTAAATGTTTTGGGATATTAATTCCTTCAGAAAAAATTTCATCTAAAACCAACATTTTTTCTGAAGGTTGAAATGGTATCCATTCTTCATCTTCCAAGAAAACACTATCAAGTTCGTGTATATGTTCTACATGAGTATGCTTATTGTTCCTAGCACCTTCCTTGGCGTCAACTACAACTGTTCCGTTGTGAGTAGGAATAATATTTTGAAACCCATCATCCTTTAAAGTTTGTATTACACCATCAAGCTGCCATGGAGATGTTGAACAAGCTGGGTAATAGTGTTGCCATGAAATATTAACTTTTAGTAAAGTCTCCAAATTAGGAGAAATTACATCTTTGTAACCAGCAGTACGCATTGCAGAACCAATATCTGAAATGATGTTTTCTGGATCAGTTTTAAGTACGGATACAGTAGGGTGAGTAATAGTTTCAGATTTAATAGAAGAATCTAAATTTTCAGAAGTTTGAAACATTATGATTCAAGAAAATCTCTTAATTTTTTAGATCTATTAGGATGCCTTAATTTCCTCAAAGCTTTAGCTTCGATTTGCCTAATCCTTTCCCTAGTGACTCCAAAATCTCTTCCGACCTCTTCTAAAGTCCTGCTTTTGCCATCTTCTAATCCAAACCGTAATTCCAAAACTCGAGCTTCTCTATCATTCAAAGTATCTAGAACATCTACAACTTGTTCTCTTAATAACTGGTAGGAAGCTGCTTCAACAGGAGCTAAAGCATTATTATCAGGAATGAAATCTCCTAAATGACTATCTTCTTCTTCTCCAATAGGAGTTTCAAG
>CAJWPE010000007.1 GCA_913045625.1 uncultured Chloroflexota bacterium
CTCAATATATGGGAGCAAAATCTCCAGAAAAAATCGGAAACATTCTTTGGCAGGGTATATATTTTTCGTCCCTGGGTGGAGTAATACTTTTCATTCTATCTTTCATGGGAGAACCAATTTTTAATTTTATTGGACATGACCCACTTGTTAAAGAACAACAAATTAGTTATTGGAAATTTTTAGCAATATCAGGGATATTTCAAATCCAACTAGGAGCTTTAACTTCATTTTTTAATGGTAGAGGAAAAACATACCCTGTTATGTGGTCAAGTTTTGCTTCTACTTTTGTAAATATTTGTCTTAACTATTGCTTAATATTTGGAAATTTTGGATTCCCTGAAATGGGAATTCAAGGTGCCGGTCTATCAACATTAATTGCTACATTTACCAATGTAAGCATCTTATCAATATTGATATTCACTTCAAAAAACAATCAAAATTTCAATGTTAGGTCTGCTTATCATTTTAATTACAAGCGATTTAAACGATTAGTAAATTTTGGAATGCCTAACGGGTTTACTTTCTTCTTAAATATCACTGTTTTTACAGTATTTGTTCTATTAGTAGGAAGAATCGGGATTATTGAATTAGCTGCTGCTAACATTGCAATGAACATTTCAATGTTAGCTTTTATGCCAATGGTAGGGTTAGGAATATCTGTAATGGTACAAGTTGGCCAGTCTATTGGAGCCAACAATCCAGAATTAGCTAAGCGAGCAACCTATAGCGGACTTCAAATTTCGTTCATGTACCTTTCATTTTTAGGGGCTTTCTATTTGTTTTTACCTCAGATTCTTATATATCCCTATGAAGTAAACGCATCATCTTCCGATTTTGATCAAATCTCAGAGATGACTAAAATGATTTTGAGATTCATAACCTTTTGGGGGTTCTTTGATGCTCTAGGAATTATTATTTCGGCGGGATTAAAAGGTGCTGGTGACACACGATTTATCATGATAGCAGTTGGAGTAATCGGTACCTGTGTCGCAGTAATTCCAATGTTTATAGTTGTAGAAATCCTATCATTGGGAATTTACAGCGCATTTATTAATGGAACAATTTTTATGGCTACTTTAGGGATCACTTATTTAATAAGGTTCAGAGGAGGAAAGTGGCAAACAATGAAAGTAATAGAAACAGAAAGTAATTAATATTCTCTCTTAAGATTTAAAGATGCCGAATTAATACAATATCTCAATCCTGTTGGAGCCGGCCCATCAGGAAAAACATGGCCTAAATGTGCTCCGCAGTTTTTACACGTTACCTCAGTTCTAATCATTCCATATGAAGTGTCAGATTCTTCAACTATATTTTTTAAATCTAATGCATCAAAAAAACTAGGCCAGCCACACATAGAATCGAATTTAGTATCAGAAGAAAACAACTCAATTTCACAACAAATACATTTGTAAACACCAGAATCAGTTACATTCCAATATTCTCCTGTAAAAGCACGCTCAGTTGCCTTATTTCTTGTAACTTCATACTGAATTGGAGTAAGAAGTTTTTTGTACTCTTCATCTGATAATGGTTGTTGATTCTCTGACATTTGAAGTTTCAGACCTCATACTCTTTAGTTTTCATATTTATACACTTTTTCTCTTAACATTGGAATTAAATCTTTACCCCAATATTTCGCATCATTAATTGGATCAAATCCTCTAATTAATAATGTTGATGCACCTAATTTGTAATATTCAAGCAAAGCATCAGAAACTTGGTCAGCTGTTCCTACCAATGCTGTTGAATTACCCGTTCCACCTGTAGCTGCAGCAATAGGCATAAATAACCGCTGATCAAGCACCTCACCACGTTTTGCAAAATCAACTAATCTCTGTGAACCCGTAGCAGAAACTGCAGAGATATTGGAGTTAGTTTTAGGATCAACAGATTCCAAAACAGAATAAGCCCGATCCCATGCCTCAGCTTCTGTATCAGCAACAATAGGTCTAGTGGAAACTGAAAATCTTATTTCATCAGGGTTTCGGCCTGATTTTTTTGCTCTTAATCTAAAATCATCAATCTTTTTTTCTACCTCTGCTAACGGTTCTCCAAAAGTCGCATACACATCACATTCTCTAGCGCCAACATTTAATGCCGCTTCAGAAGATCCTCCAAAATAAATAGGAATTCTAGGTTGTTGATAACATTTAATTGAACTTACAGCATTTCTGAACTGATAATGAATTCCATTAAAATCAAAGGGGGAGTCTTCTGTCCAAATTCTTTTTAAAATGTACATAAACTCACCAGATCTATCATATCTAGAAGATTTATCTAAATAATCTCCATCCATCATTTGTTGATCATCTGATCCACCTGAAATAATGTGGATGGCAATTCTTCCGTTTGTTAACTGATCAAACGTAGCCGCCTTTCTAGCCAAAACAGTAGGGCTAACAAAACCAGGACGGTGTGCAATCAAAAATCCTACTTTTTTTGTATGAGCAGCTGCATGCATTGCTACTATAAAACCATCGGCTGAATTTGAAGAATAACCAACCAATACTTTGTCAAAACCACTATCGTCGTGTGCTTTAGCAAAATCTATGATGTGATCGCCGTCAATACCAGAACCAATTACACTAACTTGACTCTTGGATGATACGTTTTTCTCGGGTGCCGCACCAATCATTCCTATGATTTCTAAACTCATTTTTTCCTCCAAAAAAAAAAGCCCCACCCTTTGAAAGAGTGGGGCCATTAATTAACTAACTAGTTAATATTCCCACCTATTTTTTAGACAACAACAACTAAAACTAAATTGCTGAGTACATTCGATTGTGAGAATTTTTAACATGATGGGATAATATACAATTCTTCTCGATTGTCAAATTTTTTCAGGAGTATTTAATATGAAAAAAGTATCCACACTTATTCTTGCTAGCCCATTTCCACAATCATCTTCAGAAAAAATTGCACGTCAATTAGAAAAATCATTGAGTACGGATTGGACTTTTGAAGAAATTGATTTATCCACCCTACCTGCAAATGATTTACTTTTAAGAACCAAAACTCCTAGTGAAAAATTTAATCATTCAGTTAAACAAATTATGGATTCAGATTTAATAATTATTGCTACACCAACTTATAGAGCTACATATACAGGACTATTAAAGGTTTTTTTTGATCTGTTACCACAAGATTGCCTAAAGGGAAAAACCAGTATGCTTATTCAAACTGGCGGTAGCCCAGATCATTTTCTCTCTATAGAAATGGGTTTAGTGCCATTAGTAAGAAGCTTGGGATCAAATATAATTTCTCAAACTATTTATTCGTCACCTTCAGATTGGGACAAAAGCGGAGAAATTAGCATTGAATTATCTTCAAAAATTTCTTCAGCCTCAATCGAAATACAAAAACAAATTTGATCAAATAATTCCTAATTTTTTACACATTTCCAACATTTCTATCGCGGTTTTTTCATGAGCAATATCAACCATTCCTCCCTGAAAATTCACTGCAGCTCCACCCTCTGATCTAACTTGATCCATAGCAGAAACTAAATATTGCCACTCTTCTATTTCTTGTCTCGATGGAGTAAAAACATCATTAACTATAGGAACATGAGATGGATGAATCACCGTCATGCCTGTATAGCCAATATTACGAGATTGTATTGCAAAATTTCTTAATCCATCATGATCATTAATATCTTGCCACAAACCTGTTACTGGATATTGAATTCCAGCAGCTTTCGAATCTAATAAAACCTTAGATCTCAAATACAAAGTTTCTTGTCCGTCTGGAGTCCATCTGTACCCTACGGCTCTAGCAATATCACCACCTCTACCTCCAGCAGCACCCATATGAGCAATCCTTTTAGATGAAACTGCTATTTCATATGCAAATCTCAGAGCAAAAGCAGTCTCTAATATAGGATCAATAAATATAGACCCCTGAGGTAACCCTTTCTTTTCTTCTTCAAGACTCAACATTTCATCTAATTGTTTTACATCATCTAAACTTTTCACCATGGGTAAAGTGATTCCATATAATCCTTTCTGAACTACATGACTAACATCATCTTGGGTAAGGCCACTACCAATTTCATTCACTCGTACAAATATAGATACTCCAGTAAGAGAAATTTCTTCAATTAAATTGGAGGCAATTTTTCTAGCTTTACTTTTTTCATCCAAAGGAACGGAATCTTCAATATCTAAAATCAAAGCATCAGAACCATATTTAGGTGCTTTTCTAATCCAGTCTTCTTTATTAGCAGGAACATACATTACTGTTCTAAGCGGTTTTGGAAGATTTTCCATATTTAAATTACCCCGTCATTTTTTAATTGATTTATAGTTTCTATATCTAGACTGAGCAATTTCCCAAATATTTCTTCATTATGCATTCCTAAAGTTGGTGCCCCATCTGAATCTGGAAGTTCTACGCCTGAAAATTTTACTGGAAAACCTGTAGAGATACCTGGAACAGAATCTTTAAATGCAGCACTTTTCATATTTCTCAATGTTCCCCTATCCCAATAATGCTGATCTTTAATGACTTCTTCTACTGATCTTACTGGTCCACAGGGAATGCCTCCATTTTCTAATCGCTCTAAAGCTTCAGATCTAGTGAATTTTGATAAAATTTGCTGAATTGAAGCCACAGCTTTATTGATGTTTTTGTTTCTAGCGAAAAAAGTAGAAAATTCAGGATTTTCTACTAATTCAGGAGCATTTAGGGCTTTAGATAAATTTGCCCATTGATCATCACTAGCTGCAGTAATAGTTATCTCTCCATCTTTAGTTGTAAAGTTGCCGGAAGGACTTCCTCTAAGAATATTTCCCATTCTTACCGGCTCTCCATTCATAAGGTCTTCTTCCAAAGTATCCATCATGATTAGAGAAGTTAAAGTATCCATCATTGAAACATCTAAATATTGACCTTGGCCTGTTTTTTCTTTCTGTCTTAATGCAGCTAATATAGAATAACAAGCAAATAATGGGGTTACTAAATCTCCAATTAAAAACCCAACTTTTGTAGGAGGACCATCAGTAAATCCGTTAATGTCCATCAATCCACTCATTCCTTGAATCTGTGGATCTTGAGCTCTTTTTTTAGAATAAGGTCCAGTTTGACCATATCCAGAAATAGATGCATAAATTATTTCTGGATTTTCTTTTACAACATCTTCATAACCCAACCCTAACCTCTTCATAGCGCCAGGAGCTAAATTTTCTACTAAAACATCGCTTTCTTTTGCTAACTCCAAAAACATTTGCTTACCTTTTGGATTTTTCAAATTTAATGTAATGCTTTTTAAACCTTCAGACCTTTTTATAAATCTAGTAGATAAATGATTGTCAGATTCCTGATTTTCAAAATAACCATCTGGAGTTACAAAAGGACCATTTTGTCTCGTCGGATCTCCAGATCCAGGGACTTCTACTTTAATAGATTCTGCTCCTAATCTTGCTAAATTAAGAAGAGTGTAAGGACCAGCCAAAAAGACTGTGACACCCAAAACTCTTATATCCCCTAGCAAAGATTCATTATTCAAATTTTTCTCCCGTACGATATTTTTTATTTTCTGTATGATTGTGCAAACTTGTAGTATTAAATCAACTTTTTCTATCGATCACAAATTTAGAGGAATACAATGAGAATAGTTTTAATAGGTCAAGCTGCATTTGCAAAAGATACCTTATCAGCTTTAATCGAAAAGAAAGAAAATGTCGTAGGTGTATTTTGCCCTCCGGATAAAGATACTAATAAACCAGATCCCGTGAAATCTCTTTCACTAGAACACTCAATTGATGTGCTCCAATTCAAAAGAATGCGATCTGAAGAAGCCATCAATACTTTTAAAGAATTAAAACCAGATTTATGTGTAATGGCATTTGTCACAGACATTATTCCAAATCAAATTCTTGAATATCCAAAATTTGGAACAATTCAATATCACCCCTCTCTTCTTCCTGAACATCGTGGCCCTAGTTCTATAAACTGGCCTATTATTCAAGGTAAAAAAACCACTGGTTTAAGTATTTTTTGGCCTGATGACGGATTAGATACTGGGCCAATTTTATTACAAAAAAAAGTTTCAATTGAAAAAAATGACACTTTAGGAACTTTATACTTCAATAAACTATATCCATTAGGAATTCATGCGATATTAGAATCTATAGATTTAATAAGATCAGGGCAAGCTATCAAAACTCCACAAAATCATTCCTTAGCTACATATGAGGGCTGGTGTAAATCTGATGATGTAAAAATCGATTGGAGTGCAGATAAAAATTCAGTTTTTAACTTAATTAGAGGAAGTGACCCAAGTCCTGGAGCAAACACAAGATTTGAAAATCATATAGTGTCTTTATTTGATGCTGAACTCCAAGATCAGAATTCAAATCTGTCACCAGGAACAATCAACCAGATCACAGACAGTCAATTTTCTATAGCTGTAAAAAATGGAAACATCAAAGTTTCAAGGGTTAAAATTAACTCAGGTAAAAAAATTAACAGTGGGGATTTCATAAAAAAATTAAATATTACTGAAGGGGATCGTTTTAATTAAAATCTATTCGGGATCATTTTCAAATTTTTCCCCCATCTGATTCAAAAAATCTTCAACATCAGCAGATAGGTTTACTGAAGAGGCTTCTACGTCATCTTTTTCATCAGACTCTGTCTTGGAAAGAACTCTGTCATAATATGTCTCTAATTGTTTGATTAGAGTACCAACTTCACCAGTATAGTCTATAGATTTATCTATATCTTTATACTGTTGTACCCCAAAATCTTTATTAATAATTTCCTCAGAAAATCCGTACACAGCACACAAAACTTCTAATAATCTTGCTGCACCCAAATGATCTCTATCCAACTGAACGTATTGAGGTAAATGAGCCATCAAAGTTGAATTAGGAATATTATTCTCAGAAAAATGTTGATTAACCAAGTTTAAAATTGATGTCGGCCCTTGATAAGTGCTTTTTCTAGCTTTTAAAACTTCTGAGGCTGCTTGCTCCTGTTCAGGTTTCATGGATCCTGTGACTAAAATTGGTCGAGTATGTGGAACAGAATCATACATACCACCAATTCGAACAAATTCTGAAACATTGGCAAATTTAAATAAAGCTAAAATTGAATCGACATATTCTTCTGCATTTTGATGTGGCTCTCGAATATGTAAAAATAACAAATTTTTCTTTAAAGTAGCGTCATAACTATGATGTACGTACGTATTAGGAACATTTAAAACTCTTTGACCATTTTTCACCTGTGCTCTAGGCCTATACCTAGTGAAATCAAAATATTTACCTGGTTTTTCAAGCTTGCCAATCTCTTTAGCTTCTAAATTCTCTTGTAATTTATTTAATGCGACCGTTCCAACTCGACCAACATCAATCCATGGCCTGAGCATAGCAAAAACAATTGTTTCAGAATCTGAAAAATCAGGTACTGGTTCTATTAATTCAAAATCACCTACATTCATACTTAAATTTTCCTAAAATTTAAGCGATTATACAACAGTAGAATTCTCTCAAAAAATTACTGTTGCAATTATATTTGTGTTTCCTTGTATAATCCCAATATTTCTAGAAGATAAAAACAAGGATGCTATCATGGTTAAACTACCTTTAGACAAACAAGCATTATCCGGATTAAGAGTATTAGATTTCTCATGGATTGTTGCAGGACCTCAAAACACTAGAATATTAGCTGACTTTGGTGCTGAAGTCATAAAAATCGAAAATGAAGCCAGCTTGGATTATGCCCGTCACATTGCATCCCCTTTTGCAAATGGTTCTCCAAATAAGAGCCCATTACACTCAACTCTAAACAGAAACAAAAAAAGCATCACTCTCAATGTGATGCATCCAGAAGGAATGGAATATTTAAAAGAACTAATCTCTATTTCAGATGTAATTGTAGAAAATTTTAGCGCTAAAGTTCTTGAAAAATGGGGACTAGGATATGAAGAACAGAAAAAAATTAGGCCCGATATCATCTATTGCAGTATGTCAGGTTTTGGTCATAGTGGAAGAGATAAAGGCTACGTAACCTGGGGGCCTACAGCTCAGGCAATTTCTGGTCTTACTTACATGTCTGGACTACCTCAAGAAGAATCAGCTGGATGGGGATTTTCTTACATGGACCATACAGGAGGGTTTTATGGCTGTATGGCTATACTAATGGCAGTTATCCACAGAAATAAAACAGGTGAAGGGCAACACTTAGACCTATCTCAAGTTGAAGCCGGAATAGGATTAACCGGAACAGCAATTCTAGATTACACAGTTAACAATAGACCATTTAGGCGTCCCGAAATGCCTCCTGGAAACAGGGCTCCCGAAAGAAGAATTGCTCCCCATAATTCCTATCAATGTAAAGGTGATGATCGTTGGTGCGTGATTTCAGTAACTAATGATATGGAGTGGAATTTACTAGTTGAATCTATGGAAAATCCAAGTTGGGCCCAAGACACAACCTTTTCATCTATGGAATCAAGGGTAACTAACCAAGATGAGCTAGATAATAATATAAACCAATGGACTCAACAATTCACGCCACAAGAAATCATGAAACTACTGCAAGAAAAAGGAGTCCCTTGTGGTGCCGTTCAAACACCTAGTGAAAGAGTAGAACAAGATCAGCAACTGAAACATAGAAATTTCATTGCTACCGCTCCTCATGCTGAATTAGAAACTGCTAGAGTAGAGTCTATTCCTATGAACATGTCTGAAACACCATGGCAAATGAAAACATCCGCCCCTCTTCTAGGGGAACATTCTGCAGATATTTACTTAGATCTTCTAGGGGTGCCTGGAGAAGACCTTGGAAGACTTTATGAGGAGGGAATTGCGTAATGGCGAGTGCATTAGATGGAATTACAGTTTTAGAGCTATGTGGGGAAAGAGGTCAATTGATGGGCAAACTCATGGGTGACATGGGAGCCCGAATAATCAAAGTCGAACCAATTGGAGGGTCTGACACAAGAAATATCGGTCCATTTAAAGATGATGAAATCAACAAAAATCAAAGTTTATATTTTTGGTCCAATAACACTTCTAAAGAAAGCATAGAAGTAGACATCAGCTCCTCAGAAGGAATAGAAATTATCAAATCTTTATCTAAAATCTGTGATGTGGTTTTTGAAGATTATGACCCTGGGTATTTAAAATCTCTTGGGTTAGGATATGAAGAATTATCAAAGAATCACCCTGAATTGATAATGACATCATTAACAGCATTTGGGCAGGATGGACCATACAGAGATTATAAGTCAACAGATCTAGTAGCTTTAGCAATGGGTGGGCAAATGCACTCATGCGGATACGATGATCTCCCAGGAGCACCACCTATCAGACCGTATGGAGACCATGGAAATTATATAGCCGCACACTACGGATTAATGGGGACCTTATCAGCATTAATTTACAGAGATTTTTCGGGAAAAGGTCAATATATTGATGCTTCGGCACATGAGGCATGCTCTTCAACCACAGAAGTAGCATTACCGGCCTATTTATACCCTCCAAACAAAGAAGTTTTCAGGCAAACTGGCAGACATGCAGCTACATTCCCATCAGCAAAAACCTTATGTAAAACAGTAGACAACAAATATCTGATTGTATTCAGAATTTTCATGGATTTAAGTTCATGGATAGCTTTAGTCAAATGGATGGATCTTCATGGAATGGCAGAAGATTTAGCCGACCAGAAGTTTAAAGACATGGCTGCTAACAGAACTGCCGGTACAGAAGATGGTGACTACGCAATGGAAGTATTAAGAAAATTTATTGCAACTCGACCAGCTGAAGAAGTTTATAGAAAGTCTCAAGAACTAAGATTTCCTTGGGGTGTGGTGAGATCTCCTGAAGAAAATCTTGATGATCCACATTTTAATGAAGATAGGGGGATGTTTACAGAAATTGAACACCCTGAAATAGGAAATGGTATTTCATACACATATGTAGGCAGGCCATACAACTTTAAAGGGACTCCTTGGAGTGCTACACGACCTCCATTACTAGCAGAAAATACCCAAAAAATTTTAGAAGAAGACTTAAGCTTTTCTACTGAAAAAATATCTGATTTGATTTCTTCAGGTGTAATTGGAGTAAATTAAAAATGAAAAATTCTGAAAAAGAAGCGATTGAAACTGCTATTTTATGGAACGAAGAAGGATTCAATAAACGAGATAGAAAAATTTCAGTAGATTTGATGCATTTTCCTCATGTCAGATTATGGAATAATCAATTTTCAATATTTAATTCTGAAGAAGAATTTTTAAAAGGATTTGATCAGCAAACCCAAAAGCTAGAACAAGAAGGCTGGACTCACACAGTTACTAAGATATTAAATCAGTCCAATCTGATGAATCCAAAGTTCACCTATTACTTCTACAATCTAGACGAAACAAAGATGACATTGAAATTGAAAATTTTCAAACATTATGGATTATGACAAAAATTGATGGAAAATGGGGAATTAGATTTAGGTCATCATTTCTTTCAGGAGCATCCCAAATTTCAGAAATCACTATTTAAATAAAAAATCTTCCAAAACTAGTACCCAATCAAGGAATCTTTATGGATAATGTAATCAAATCATTATGAATATAAAGTTAAAATTATGCGTATAGAAACCGACATCAAATTAGATTATCAGGACGTATTACTCAAACCTAAAAGATCAAAATTATCTTCTCGAAAAGAAGTTTTGATGGAACGTGAATTTAAATTCCCACATTCAGGTTTAAAATTTAATACACTTCCCATTATGGCTTCCAATATGGATGGAGTTGGCACTTTTGCTATGGCAAAAGTTTTACAAAAAAGAAAAATGCTCACTGTGATTAGAAAGCATTATTCTATAGATGACTGGAAAAAAGCTTTTAAAAATGATTTAGACCATCAATATATTTCTGTGTGTACAGGTATTAATCAAATGTGGGAAGAAGATGCAATTGACTTTAATACATTAAAAAAAGTTCTTGATGAATTTCCAGAGATTCCGTTTATCACTATTGATGTAGCAAATGGATATCATCAGAATTTTGTAGACTTTATAAAACAAGTAAGAGATTCATTTCCTTATAAAACTATAATTGCAGGAAACGTAATTACTGCTGAAATGACAGAAGAATTAATTCTAAACGGCGTAGATATTGTGAAATGTGGAATAGGTCCTGGCTCTGTTTGTACCACCAGGCTAATGACTGGAGTAGGTATCCCTCAATTATCAGGAATGATTGAGTGTGCAGATGCTGCACATGGTGTTGGAGGATTAGTAATAGCTGATGGCGGGTGTGTTTATCCTGGGGACGTAGCAAAAGCATTTGGTGCGGGATCCGACTTTGTCATGCTTGGAGGCATGCTAGCAGGCCATGATGAATCTGAAGGTACAGTAAAAGATGGACAAATCGAATTTTATGGAATGAGTTCTGATACTGCCATGTCGATTCACGGATCTGAAAAAGCAGGATATCGTAGCTCAGAAGGTAAATTAGTTACACTTCAACATAGAGGCTCAGTAGAGGACACATTAGTAGAAATAATAGGCGGCGTTAGATCCGCTTGCACTTATATAGGTGCTAAAAGAATCAAAGATATGCCAAAATGCTCTACTTTTGTAAGGGTTAACCAACAAGTCAATACTGTTTTTGACAACTAGAATTAATGAAAATTAAATTTTCTACCATCTCATACAATATTGGATTTTTTGGTTGTCTCATCCCCTTAATAATTTTATTCCTAATATTTTTTGGTTTTTGCAGAGCAGGTAACGTTTTGTAAAAGGCTATATAATGCCCGCAATTTAACTATCAAAAATATAGGATTAGAAATGAAAGCTGCTTTTTATGTCGCACCCAATCAAATGGAAATTCACGAATATGAAACTCCCAGTCCAGAACTAGGGGAAGTATTAGTCAAAATCCGTGCAACTGGAATTTGTGGATCAGATTTAAATATGAATTTAGCAAAAACAGGACCAGACATTGCTCCTTCAGGTCATGAAATAGCTGGTGAAATCGTTGATGTTGGTAAAGGGGTAAGCTCTGAAAATATTGGTAAAAAAGTCGCAGTTGACGGTATAGGAACCGGTAAAGCATGTTTTAAATGTTGGTATTGTAGGCAAGGACAATATATCCATTGTCCAGATAAAAATACTAGAAGTAGCGGGGGGTTTGCTGAATATGTTTCAAAGGATCTCAGAGGATGTTTTGAAATTAGCGATTCAATGAACTGGGAAGAAGCAGCTTTAGTAGAACCATTAGCTGTCTCTGTACATGGTGCAAGAATCGGAAATTTAAGAGGAGGGGAAACAGTAGCAATTGTTGGATCAGGGACAATTGGACTGACATCTATTACTGCAGCCAAAGAATTAGGAGCAGGTCAAATTTTTGTATCTGCAAGACACAAACAACAAGAAGAAATGGCACTAAAACTTGGAGCCACTGCAGTTTCAAGTTCAGAGGAAAACCAACTAGAAGAATTAGTTTTAGATCATACTAATGGTCGAGGCGCTGACCTCACTCTAGAAACAGTAGGAGGTAGTACTTCAGTAACTCTATCTCAATCAATGAACGTCACTAGAAGGCAAGGTAGAGTAGTAATTTTAGGAGTTTTTTATGGAAATCAAGCTATAGACTGGAATGGTCCTGTTCTTAAAGAACTTACTGTTCAAGGGTCTAGTTGTTATGGTTTAGTTGATGGAATCCATGATTATGAGGCTTCTGTAGAAATACTTTCTAGACCTCACGTTAACCTACAGGAAATCGTTACTCACAGATTTTCACTTGATGATATTCAAAAAGGTTTTGAAGCCGCTTATGATAAAAAAACCGGTTCCCTCAAAGTACAAATACTTCAAAATTAGAAAGGTGCTTCTATGGAATATGATTATGTAGTAATCGGTTCAGGTTCAGCTGGCTCTATTTTGGCTTCAAGACTATCTGAAAACCCTAACAATTCAGTTTTATTGTTAGAAGGTGGACCAGATTATCAAAATTTTGACGAAATACCTGAAGATATCAAATTAGGATATGCAACTGGAACTCACCTAGCTATTTACGAACATCATGATTGGGGTCACACAGGATTAGTGGGTGATTACGATGAAGTCAAAGACAGAGAAATTAGATTACCCAGAGGCAAAATCACAGGTGGTAGCAGCTCAATCAATGGTCAAATTTTCCTCAGAGGCCTTACTCATGATTTCGAATTATGGAATCGAAAGGGACTTAATAAATGGAAATATGAAGATGTACTTCCTTATTTCAACAAGCTAGAAAACGATTTAGACTTTTCAGATGATTTCCATGGTTCTGATGGACCAATTCTTGCTCAACGTTTCCCTAAACATGAATGGACTGAACCTCAAAAACTTTTTTTTGATGCTTGTATTAATGAAGGATACCCAATTGCAAAGGATTTAAATTTGCCCGATGCAACAGGTGTAGGGCCATTTCCATGTAATAACTATCAGGGCATCAGAATGAGCACAGCTATAGGATATTTATCAGATTCTCGACATCGATTAAATTTAACCATTAGATCGAATTGTTATGTAACAAAGTTATTAATAAACAATCAACAAATTCAAGGTGTGGACGTAGAAAGTAATGGAGAGCAATTTAGAGTTTATGGAGATAAAGTAATTTTATCGGCAGGAACTATTTCAAGCCCTCATATTTTACTTTTATCTGGTATAGGTCCAGAAGATGAATTAAAAAAACATGGCATACAACAAATTGTTAACCTACCTGGAGTAGGGAAAAACTTAAGAGATCACCCAATGAATTATGTAAAAATGGGTGTAAAAGATATAACAAAATTAGACACATCTAAGCCTATGTTGCAAGTTGGTCTAAGATATTCTTCTTCATCTGCACCTGAAATGCCTGACGATATGATTTTATATATGAATTCATATGCTTCTGAAGGAGACTACAGAGATATTCTTTTTGATAGAGAAAAAAACCATAATTCAGAATTAACTGGCATCCAAATTGCAGTTTTACTTTATCTTGCCACTAGCCAAGGATCCGTTTCATTAAAATCTAGTAATCCTCACGATAAGCCTAATGTCACTCTAAACTTACTAAAAAGCGAACTAGATGTAAAAAGAATGGCAGAAGGTATCAGAAAAGCAGACGAAATTATGCACAATTCAGAATTATCTGATTTTGTTACACATAGACAAAGCCCCTCAGATGAAATTTTAAGCGACGATGAAAAATTCCACTCTTGGTTGAGGCGCTCAACTCTTACCGGAAACCACATGACAAGCTCTTGCTCAATGGGAATAGAATCTAATCAAATGGCTGTAGTAGATCAAAATTGTAAAGTTTATGGAATTGATAACCTATATATTGCCGACGCCTCAGTCATGCCAGATGCAGTAAGAGCAAACACAAACGTAACAACAATGATGTTAGCAGAAAGAGTTTCTGATTTATTATCTAAACTTTAATTCCTTGACTTGATTTATTCATTCAAAGAAAATATATCCCTTAGATTTGCATTAAAATTCCATTTCATTGGTATGATGCATAGAGATTAAGATTTTCCGCAGTAGCTCAGTGGTAGAGCAATCGGCTGTTAACCGATCGGTCGCTGGTTCGAATCCAGCCTGCGGAGCCAATCATGGAGACAAAATGTCACAAGATAAAACGAACGAAAATCCTGCTTTTGAACTAGCTGAAAACATTCCAGATTCAGCAAATATATATAAACAATCTCACGCCGCATGGATTCTACCTGCATTAACATGGTCAGTGGTACTGGTTTTGATAGCTACATTTACTGGAATATTTGCTACAGATCCAACAGGTGGACTACTTCCATTTTTATTTGCTGCGGGAATAGCACTCCCTAGATATTACAAATGGTCTCAAACCATATTCTATATTTCCGAGGATTCATTTTATCTAAAAGGTTCGGGACTCCCATTTCAAAAAAGAAAAATTTTTAGAATCCCATTGAATACGATTGAATCTATCAAAACAAATTTTGGAATGTTTGGTAGAACACTGGGATACGGGGATGTTGTAATCACATTTATAGACAAACGCCAATCTAGGCTTCAATTCATACAAAAATCTACTCAAATGAGTGAAGAAATCGGTTCAAAAACTGGTTTAAATGTTAATGAAGTGGATGAAAATGA
Source organism: uncultured Chloroflexota bacterium (assembly GCA_913045625.1). Taxonomy (GTDB): domain Bacteria; phylum Chloroflexota; class Dehalococcoidia; order Lucifugimonadales; family UBA826; genus AG-426-M11. The sequence continues at coordinate 15,130 of CAJWPE010000007.1, forward strand.
CGAAGATGAAAGCTAATTCAAAATTCCTGATTTGTCTGCAGCGAGCTTCACATCATCTGACCTAAAAGCGCTCAGTACACGTTTAATGGATACTTCATCGCTTGCTTGATAAAGACCAATTATCCTATTCACTTTATCTGATTTTGATCCAGAAACTGGCAAATCTAACTGCTTTAAAGCATAAGATAAATCATCTCCGCGAAATTCTGATAAGAACTGTTCAAAATTCTCAACAGCCATATATAACTCCCGTCTTTTTATGTTAATGAAAGATTTAACAACTAATTTTATCATGACTTTTCTATAATTTTACAAGTTTGATTAAATACTGAAGTTGGAATATCCTGCAAGAATTGCAAGGAGTTAACAATGGCAATCAAAATAGTGACTGACAGTACATGTGATTTAGATAAAAAAACAGCTCAAGATCTTTCTATTGAAATAGTCCCATTAAACGTTCATTTTGAAGATAAGGTTTATAAAGATGGTATAGAAATAAATTCTGATGATTTTTTTGATCGATTAATTAATGGAGATATTTTCCCAAAAACATCTCAACCTTCTGTTGGTGAATTTATTGATGTATATGAAAAACTTGGAACTGATGAAAATGAAATCATTTCTATTCATATATCAGATCAACTTAGCGGGACAATCAACTCTGCGACACAAGCAGCAAAACATTTAGAAAATAAAGTTAAGGTCCACATCATAGACTCAAAACAAATTTCTATCTCACTAGGTTTATTAGCTATTGCTGCAGCAAATGCTGTTAAAGAAGGGAAAGAAATTAACGAGATTCTAAAATTGATAGAAGACTTAGTAGAACGAAGTTACGTTTACACAGCTCTCGACACATTAGAGTACCTAGAAAAAGGTGGAAGGATAGGAAAAGCCAAGTCACTTTTAGGCAAAATGCTAAACTTTAAACCTATTATAGGATCATCTAACGGAATCATTGATGCCTTTGGAAGAGGTCGCTCAAACACCGCTTGCATGATTAAATTAGAAGAATTAATTAAATCTACTGGAGAGGTTGAAACTATTGGAATTGTGTATAGCACTGATAAATCTTTAGCTGATAAATTTGCAGATCAAATCACCCAAAATCTAAAATTAGACAATCCCCCAAAGACATACCAGATAGGACCTGTAATAGGAGTATATGGAGGACCAAATGTAATTGGAGTAGGATTCATCACAAAAAATCTTTAAAATAAATTGAAATTGATGTACTATTCAATTTAATAATAAACATAATGTTATAAGGACATATATGACTTTAAGAGGAAGAGCGGCCATAGTTGGAATAGGTGAAGTTCCCACCAAACGAGTTCACGAAGGCAGAACTATGGTTGGGCTATGTGCAGAAGCTGCAGAATTAGCTATCAAAGATGCTGGCTTAAGAAAAGAAGATATTAATGGTTTAGTTACTGATGGTGTCACACCACCTCCAGGTCTTGCTGAATACATTGGAATTCAACCAAACTTCGCCACAGGGGTAACTATGCAAGGTGCCAGCGGTGCCACCGCTACTATGGTAGCTACCGCTGCAATCAACGGAGGAATTTGTCACACAGCATTAGTAGTTATGGGAAATGCTAGAACAGACCGTCCAGACCCCGGAAGAGGTTTATCTGGAGCCAGTATAAGGTCCGAATGGGAAGAACCCTACGGAATGGCACCAGGAGCTAATACTGGATATGGTCTCATTTATCAAAGACATATGCACGAATACGGAACTACAGAAGAACAATTAGCTAAAATGGCTGCAGACCAAAGATTTAATGCACAGAAAAATGAAAATGCAGTATTTCATGGACAACCAGCTACCAAAGAAGACATTCTAAACTCTAGATATATCAATGAACCTATCAAATTATTAGAATCTGTTATGCCTTGTGATGGAGCTGCAGCTTTAATAATTACTACCCCAGAAAGAGCTAAAACTCTTAAAAATAAACCTGCCTACATTTTAGGAACTGGACTTAAACAAGGTGAAGCTAATATTTGGCAGAGAGATAGAATCACTGAAACACCGGCAGTTGAATCTGTGAGAAGAGCCTTAGAAATGTCAGGATATTCTCCAAGCGACATTGAATTTGCTGAATTTTATGACTGTTACACAATCTTAGCAGCGGTTTGTATTGAAGATGCTGGATTAGTTAATAAAGGAGATATTGGTCCTTTTTATGAATCTACTGATACTACTTACAAAGGTGAATTTCCTATCAATACAGATGGAGGACAACTTTCAGGTGGACAACCAGGTTTAGCAGGCGGATTCAGACATGTAATTGAAGGAGCTAGGCAAGTCATGGGTAAAGCGGGTCCGAGGCAGGTACCCAAAAGTGACCTTTGTCTGGTAAACGGTTGAGGGGGCACAGCGAGCGAAATGTGCTCGATAGTTCTCGGGTCCGAGGACACACTTTAAGGATAACAAAATGGCATCTGCTTACGACAAACCACTACCTATAGCATCCAATCCAACACTAACAAAACCTTTTTGGGAAGCAACTCAAAAAGAAGAATTATTAGTGCCTCGATGTAATACTTGTTCTGTTCTTTTCTTTTACCCCAGGGAAGTTTGCCCAAAATGTCTATCAATGGATCTAGGATGGCAAAAAGCATCTGGATTAGGAAAAGTTCATTCTTACACTAAAGTTAAACAAGCTGCACATCCATCTTTTCAATCTGCTGATGGTCACATATATGCAATTATTCAATTAAATGAAGGAATGAAAATCCCTTCAAATATCGTTGGGATTGATGCTGACGATGTAAAAATAGATATGGATGTAATTGCTGTTTTTGAAAAAGTCACAGATGAAGTTACTTTAGTTAAATTCAAACCTCTTTAATTTTGAATTAATTAAAAATAGTTCCTACGTAATTTAAACCTCTGAATTTACCTTTGTAATCCATACCATATCCAACGACCCAACTTTTATCATTTAAACTGAAGCAATAATAATCAGGTTCTATTACATGTTTTCTTTTTCCATGTTTATTTAGAAGAACAGCAGTTAAAACCTCTTTACTAGAAATTTTTGCGATACTTTGACTTACTTTCAATAAAGTTTCTCCAGTATCCATCAAATCATCTACCACAATAGTTGGAGAATCTAGATCTAGACTATCTTTCAAAAATTCATCCCCATATATTTTTGTACCCTGAGATTCCAATTCATTACCATACGATTTCACTATTAGGGGAAACATTTTATAAAAACCAGGACGCAAATTTTCTAATTGGGACATTAAATCTGAAACAAACATTACACTTCCAGACAAAATTGGAATTAAATTTACTGAATCATAATTTTTGACCCTACTATCTATTTCGCTAGCAATTCTAGATATTTCATTATCTATCTGATTTTTATCCCACAAAACTTCTATATCTGAAACAGTAATGTCTTTCATTTAATCTCTTCCGGTAATTTTTTCCCTAAAGCTTGTGGTTGATTCCCGCCTAGAATTGCAACAATCCACTTAGGGATATTTTTTATGTCATCTCGATTAATGTATTGGATAAATATTAATATAAAAATCATCAATGGGAAGGGTAGTAAAGGAAGAATTTGAGATAAAGCTAAAGTTACTGACTGAGCTTTAATAGCCAATACTTGTAGTAAGCCAAAAGAATATGCCCCAACTGCTGCCCTAAATGGATTCCAACCCCCAAAAATGACAATTGCCAGAACAATCCAACCATAATTGGTAGTATGACCTTCAGACCATCCGTACTTAGTATAAAGAGAAAAACTGGCCCCAGCTAAACCCAACAAACTACCACCTATCACACTAGATATTAACCTCATCTTCCTGACATTTATTCCTCTTGAACTAGCTGAACTAGGATTTTCTCCTGACGCTCTAATAGCTAATCCATATGAAGTTTTATTCAAAAACATCCAAGATAATGGAATTAAAATTATAGATAGATAAGTGATCAATGAATGATTAAATAATACAGACCCAAAAAAAGGTATGTCAGATAAAAATGGAATTGGTAATTTTGTAATCAAAGGGCCATTAATTCTGACATAATCTTGGCCTAAAAAATTACTTAAATTTATACATAAAATTGTCAAAACAAATCCAACTGCAATTTGATCCATACGAAGATTGATATCACAATAAGAGATAAAAAATGATATCCCAGCTCCCAATACCATTGCTGACAAAAAGCCTACAACTGCAAAATCTGTTTCATATGCCCCAATGAATCCAAATAAGGCACAAATCATAATTGTGCCTTCTGCCGACAAATTTATTACACCACCTTTTTCGGAAATAGTTTCACCAATCACTGCAATAATTAATGGAGTGCTCAACGAAATAACTGTAACTAAAGTATTTTCAAATAAAATCATTTGGCAAAAATCTTTGAAATTTGTTTATAAGCAATTTTTTCTATTTCAATCTTTTGTAAAACTAACCAACTCAATACAAAAGTAGCTTGAATAATTCCTATCAAACTATGATCTAAACCTAATTTGATTTGTAATTGACTACCTCCAACAATTAATGCTGCGAAAAGAAAACTCACAACAAAAGTAAAATAAATATTTCTAGAACAAATCAAAACTATCAATATAGATAAGAATCCAAAACCACCTGAAATAGAAGGTACAAGTTTATGATATGCAGCAGATGACTGGGAAAATCCAGCTATGCCTGCTATTGCTCCGGCAATTAAAAATGAAAAAACAATGTACTTTTCAGAACTGAAATTAAATCTATTAGTCGCAAAAGTGTTAATTCCAGTTGCTTTTAATCTAATTCCCAAAGAAGTGTAACGAAATATTATTAAACTGATTAGATATAAAAACAAAACAAGAATAATTAAAAATAATGGGAAATTTGAATCCCCAATAGTAGGAACCCAAGAAGCTTTGTTAAACATATCCGTACCACTAGTAGAAGCAATACCTGCCCTCTTCCAAGGACCAATAATTAAGTAAATTACTATGCCAGACGCAACAAAATCCAAGCCTAATCCACTAAAAATCTCATGAACATTACCTTTTATTTTTAGAATGGCACAAATCAAACCCCAGCCCCCACCAAAAAACATTGCCATTAATATTTGTAAATATGGTGAAATTAAGTAATCTCCTAAAAAGGACCTAGCGACCAAAGTAGCCCCAACAGCTCCCATAATAATTTGACCTTCAATTCCGATATTCCACATACCTGCAGAAAAAGTGTAAATTAAAGCCAATGCTGAGAGGCACAATGGAGTCCATACTATTAATGTTCTGATTAATTTCGAATAATTACCTAAAGATCCATACAAAATCGACTCAAACACTTCAAAAGGTGACACACCAAAAATAATTAAAGTTAAAAAAATAATTACAAAAGTCAGAAGTAATCGAATTATCTGAAGTGGCAAATTATTCAAATTGAACATTTCAAACTAATCCTGAAACAAATCGAGCTATAGAATCTTTACTTAAAATGTTTTTTTCACTCACATCAATAATTGTTTCCCCGTGAACTGAAATTACTACGTCAGAATATTCCCAAATTTCATCAATGTCAGTTGAAGAAAACAAAACTGCTATATCTTGATTTTTACGATTCAAAATCATTTCCCACACCTTATGTGCTGAATTAACATCAAGACCTCTAGTAGGTTGTTCTAACAAAAGTATTGATTTTTCTTTGGGCATCAAAGAAAGCATAACTCTTTGTTGATTACCACCTGACAATTCATGCATTTTACTTTCAGGGGTAGCTTTAATATCGAATTCATCAATTTTTGACTCAACATGTTTTCTGATTGACTTCCAATTTAAAATATTGTTTTTTGAAGCTTCAGATAATCCAAAATGTTCCAACAAATTCATTTCACCAAAAAGACCTCTTTCAAGCCTATCAGCGGGCATATAATAAAATTCATTTTTCAATACATTTGAAGAAGGATTTATTCTTATAAAAGATAGATGTTTGTCAGAATTAAAAAAATCTTGCAAAAATTTATCATTACCTGAACCCTGTAATCCTGCAAATCCAATTACAGTTCCGTGAGCAAAATTATATATATTAGAAATTTCCACTTGTGGTGAAAGGTCTTTATCAGAGAAATTTACAGAAAAACTATCTGTTCTTTCCTTATGTTCAACATCAATTGTAGTTCTTTCAAATTGATCGAACATTACAGAAAAAATTTGATTAGAATCAAAAGGTTGAACAAGATTTTCTACAATTTCTCCGTATTTTAGAATACTAGCAGAATCACAAATCTCAAAAACTTCATCTAATTTATGTGAAACAAAAATAATAATTATTCCCTCTTCAGACAATTGTCTTAAAGTTTGGAACATGTTTTTTTTCTGATCCAAAGAAAATGCACTAGTGGGTTCGTCTAGAATAATTAATTTAGCACCGTTATATAAGAGCCTTAACAATTCTATTTGTTGCCTTTCACCAATAGATAAATTACGGGTTTTAGTATCTAAATCTATCGTAATTTCATATTTTTCTAATAAAGATGAAATTTTTTTTCTAATATCTTTAATATGTCTATATGGAGAATTTTCATTGATACCAACTAAAAAACTTTCTAAAATTGATAAATTGAAAAAATCTAACGGATCTTGATTAAGTAAACCAATACCATTGTTTATAGATTCCCTGGGAGAACCTAATTGAATTGGGAGTTCATTAATCAAAATTTGGCCATCATCAGGGGCAAATTGACCAGAAATTATTTTAACTAAAGTAGATTTTCCAGCCCCGTTTTCACCTAAAAGAGCATGTATACCTGATTTAATTTCTAAATCAATATTTTTATTGGCGTGAACATTACCAAATGATTTGGAAATATTTTTTATCTGAATTTTCATAAAACATCTCAAGCTTCATGGCCATTATATAGCCATGAAGCTCAAAATCTCATTTATTCGCTATCGCCTGTCATTCCTTCTAATAATTGAGACGTATACCAAATTTGGTAATCAGTAGCTTCCATGCCATCAGCAAGATATTCACTACCATCTTGGAAATTCAACGGGCCAGTAAATAAGTTTTTATTAGTATTCATTAAATCGTTCATTAAAGAATCTAATTTACCTACCTCATCATCAGTTAAAATATCACTCTTTTTAAACCCAATAGTTGAAGTGTCATGATTATTCCAATCGCGTGCATCAGGACCTGCCCAAACAAATTGCGGAGCAAACGTACCGTCTACAACGTTTTGTGCAGCTTTAAGATACTCTGGGCCCCAATTAAAGTATGGAACACCCAAACAAACCTCAGGGGCTGTGTCACATGAATCCTCATAGTCGTATCCAACTACAAACACATCTTCACCTTCAGCTGCTCTTTGGCTAGTAACAACTAAAGCTTCAGGAGTATCAATATGAGAAATTATCACATCAGCGCCAGCATCAAAAAATTCGTTAGCAACTTGTGTAGGATCTGATGTTACTCCAGGTATATGGAACCAAAAACCAATCCAAACTACATCAAATTTTAATTCTGCTTCGCCTTCATAACATTCTTTTGCTCCCAAATAAGCAGCATTAGTTAATCTTCGAGTTTCATCATTAATTAATGGGCCTAAAAATCCTATGTGACCTGTAGTAGTTCTCAAAGCTGCAGCACATCCTGCAAGCATTTTCCCGTACTCCATTTTGCCCATAATATTTCCAAGATTTTGTAAATCAGGACGATAACCTTTTCCATCTTCTTTTGCGCTATCACCTGATGCCCAAATCATAGGAACATCTGGAAATTTTTCAGCCGCAGCCAAAATCCCATCTTTCATATCATCAGAAGTAGCAATAATCATTTGTGCCCCTTCATCAATCATGTCTGATGCTACTTGATCAACAGTCAAATTAGGGCTATCTGCAGGATTGATAAAGTCTGCGACCATCATCTCTGCTCCCATCATTTTTTCTATGTATTGGCCTCCCTCAAAATGAGCCTGAGACCAGCCTTTATCATCTCTGGGACCAACCAATATAACACCAAATTTAAATGGATCTTTTTCCTCTGCTGCAGGTGCAGGTGCCGCAGGTGCAGGTGCTGCAGGTGCAGGTGCTGCAGGTGCAGGTGCCGCAGGTGCAGGTGCCGCAGGTGCAGATGGTGCTACGGCTGCTGCAGGCGCAGATGGTTCAGAAGGCGGAACTAGTTCTTCTTCTGAAGAACATGAAATAATCGAAATAGAAAATAAGGTAATTAAAAATAATTTGAAAAAGTTTTTCATAGAAGTCCTCAATAACAATTTTGATAATATGAAAATAACATAAGTCTAAATAATTTCAACATCTAAAACGGTTTTTTTTAAAAATTTAACAAAAAGTTAATTTTTAATAATTAACTAAAAAATTTACTGGATAAGCAGATATTGTCGCTGGTTTGGGAATATTTGTTAAAGAAACAAGAAAATTTAAAGATGCAACTTCTCCATCTAATGACTCAATCAATTTTATAGCTGCTGAAATAGTTCCTCCCGTAGCTAAAACATCATCAACTATTGCAACTTGTTTATCACAAATATTCAGTTCAGAAGAAATTTCCAAAAAATCTTCTCCATATTCAAGACTATAGCTTTCTTTTTTAGTGGGGGGCGGCAATTTACCTGTTTTTCTGATAAGAATTAAAGGAATTTTAGCCTTATTAGCAATTGCCGAACCTAACAAAAAACCTCTTGAATCAATTGCAGCTAAAAAGTCAGGATTAGAGTTTTGAATACTTGTAACCATTTCATCAATCACATAATTAAAAATTGGCGGATTAAGAAAAATGGGAGAAATATCTCTAAAAACAATTCCCTCTGACGGAAAGTTTGTAATTGACTGAATGTAATTCTTGAGATTCATAAAAATCCTTTGCTTAGGTTAATAAAATCAACAAAAGTTTAAATAAGTTTGTTTTTAAATATCTTAATTCCATTCCAGCTTAATGAAACAATGAAAATATTAGATTAAACCTTTAATATAACCAAAAAAATTGACTCTAGACAAACCACTTTGTTAATAATATTTTCACATTAAAGGACAAAAAATGGATTTTGAATTAATTATGTACGTTACTCAGATGCTTACTGGGCTTGCGACATTTATTGTAGCTTTAGTTCTGATATATGAATTAAAACAACAACACCGTGATGCCCAACGAGAATTAGTTCTGGCAATCAATGAACAAAGACAGTCATTGGCTATAGCATTAGCAAACAATCCAGAACTTTCTGAAATCAATTTCAGGGGTGGTCATGATTTTGGAGATTTAAAAAACCAAGAAGAAAGAACAAGATTCTTTCGCATTTTCTCTGCAGAAATGAATTTAAGTAACATTGCTGAGCAATATTCAGATTTGTTACACGTTGATCCAGATTTTTCGCTAAAAGTGAATTTAGCCTTATTTCCCGGAAGAAGAAAATTCTACAAAGAAAGCATGATGAAATATACATTACCTGAAAAATTTGTGAGTAAAATTGATACGTATATTTCTGACATAGAAAATAATGTTGGAGAAAACGGGCAAGACACTTCAATATTAATGGATAGAATCAATCAAAATAATTTATAATCACATGAAATTATAAATATTATTCTCGGAAAAGATATATGGCTGAAATAACTAAATACCTCTCTCAATCAGATATAGAAGTAGGAGCCAAGGTTCCAAATTTTCGTCTATTAGATATGAATGACAACTCATTTACACTTAAAGATATTTTAGGAAAACCGGCTGTTCTATACTTTTACCCCTTAGATAATTCTTCTCTATGCACTGAAGAAGCATGCGAATTTAGAGACGTTTATGATGAGTTACAAGAACTTGATTGCGCCGTATACGGAATCAGCCCAGACGATCATGAAAGCCATATGCAATTTTCTGCAAAATACGAACTGCCTTTTCAACTCTGTTGTGACCCTAGCGAACAAATGATGAAAGATTACGGTATTTGGGCAGAATTTTTGCTTAACCAAAATGAAATAGAACGCTACCGCGAAAACTTCCCTAAATTCTATGCACAAGTTTATGATGAGAACAAAATACAAACTGTGGTTAGATCTACTTTTCTAATTGATAAAAATGGACTTCTAATTAGAAAGTGGGTAGACGTAAGGCCTTTCGGGCACGCAAGCAGCGTTAAAGATCAGTTAAATAAATCATTTAACTTTGAAATAGGATTTTAAATGGAGCGGAAGACGAGATTCGAACTCGCGACATCCTCCTTGGCAAGGAGGTGCTCTACCACTGAGCTACTTCCGCAATTAAAATTCAAGGTGCCGAGGGGCAGAATCGAACTGCCGACACCAGCATTTTCAGTGCTGTGCTCTACCTACTGAGCTACCTCGGCTCAATTTGAACCGGGAATACATAGTATTCTTTCAAATTAATGGGTGTCAAGAAATCATACAATTAATTACCTAGTAATAAAATTTGTTTAAAAAAAACGTCCCCCAAACATTTAATATATAATCCCTCAACTGCGGAGAGTATGAATGGTAAATTATGATCTCGTTATTATAGGTGCAGGTCCCGGGGGTTATGTAGCTGCTATCCGTGCGTCACAGCTAGGATTAAACACAGCTATTATAGAAAAAGAAGAGGTTGGGGGAGTATGTTTGAACTGGGGATGTATCCCAAGTAAAGCATTACTCAAGAATGCTGATGTATTAAATTTGTTCAAAAAATCTGATCAATTCGGAATCACTTTTGACAACATGTCAGTAGATTACTCAAAAGCTATCGAAAGAAGCAGACAAGTCGTATCTAAACTAACTCAAGGGGTCAAATTTTTACTTAAAAAAAATCAAGTTGATCATATTGAAGGAACTGCTACGTTTTTAGATTCAAATTCAGTCAAAATAGAAGAAACTGAACAAATTATTTCTAGTAAACACATCATAATTGCTACAGGAGCAAAACAAAGACAACTTCCAAATCTACCTATAGATCATGAGGTTGTCATTACCAGCAGAGATGCTTTAGAACTATCAACAATCCCTAAAAATATAGGAATTATAGGAGGTGGCGCAACTGGAGTTGAATTTGCGCATATATATTCCTCATATGACTCAGAAGTTACACTAATAGAGCTAATGGATCATCTAGTTCCAAATGAAGACCAAGAAATTGCAAAAACCCTTGAAAAGTCATTTACTGAAAGAGACATCAAAATACACACATCAACAAATGTGAACAAAATCATTGTTGAGAATAATGAAGCTATCATCTCAATAGAACAAAACAATGAAGAAACAAATCTGACTTTTGAAAAAATCCTAGTATGTGTAGGAACACAAGGAAACACAGATAATCTAGGTTTAGAAAATACAGGTATAGAAACAAACAATTCTTTTATTAATTGTGATGAAAACTTAAGAACAAACATTGCTAATATTTTTGCTATTGGTGATGTAACAGGTCAAATAGCACTAGCTCATGTTGCTTCAGCACAAGCAATTCTCGCAGTAGAAACTATTGCTGGTATTGATTCTAAAAAAATTAATTATGAAACTATTCCTAAAGCTATATATTGCGAACCTCAAATTGCAAGCTTTGGGTTAACTGAACAACAAGCATTAGATCAAAATATAAATTTTAAAATAGGAAAATTTCCAATCAGTGCAAGTGGAAAGGCTTTAGCATTAGGAAATCCAGAAGGATTAGTAAAAATAATTTCTGAAGAAAAATTTGGTGAAATTCTAGGAGTACATTTAATTGGTTCAGAAGTTACTGAGTTAATTTCTGAATTGTCTATGACAAAGCTTCTAGAAGGAACAATCGACGAGTTAGGATGGATGATTCACCCTCATCCAACGATTTCTGAGACAATAAAAGAGTCTGCATTGGATTCTTTTGACGAAGCAATTCACATTTAGGAATAGTTAATATGACGACAACTTTAAATATAGATAAAGATCTAGCTTTAGACTTGTATTCAAAAATGTTACTTATTAGGCGATTTGAAGAAGAGACAGAGCGTCTATATCGAAGAGGCAAAATTGGTGGTTTTTTGCATACTTACATTGGAGAAGAAGCTATTGCTGTAGGCGCAATTCCTATTTTAAGAGAAGATGACTATGTTATAGGACACTATAGAGACCACGGACATGCTTTAGCTAGAGGATTAGATCCAAAGTTAGCTATGGCTGAACTATGTGGAAAATCAACTGGGCTTAGTGGGGGCAAAGGTGGCTCAATGCATCTATTTGATGCTGAAAAACATTTTATGGGTGGACATGCCATAGTGGGAGGACAATTACCGCTAGCAGTAGGTATAGCTTTAGGAATAAAACTTAAAAAATTAGACAGTGTTGTAATGTGTTTTTTTGGAGATGGAGCAGTAAATGAAGGAGAATTTCATGAAGCAATGAACTTAGCTTCTTTATGGAAACTTCCCATTGTTTTCATGCTCGAAAATAATTTGTATGGAATGGGAACTCAAGTAAATCGTTCTAGGGCAGGTGGACCAGATATTTACAAAGCCGCTGAGCCTTATTTAATTCCTGCAGTTCAAATTGACGGTATGAATTTAATTGAAGTACGAGACACTGTAATGGAAGGAGTGGAAAAAGTTCGCAGAGACCAAACACCCATTTTCATAGAATCAATGGCATACAGATTTCATGGACATTCTGTAGCAGACCCATCTAACTACAGAGACAATGAAGAAGTAGAAGAAAATCGTAGTAGAGATCCTATAGACATCTTCAAAGAAAATTTGTTAAGCGCCAATTTTGCTACAAATGAAGAAATTAACGCTATAGATGAAGTAATAGTAAGTCAGATAGATGATATTCGAGAATTTGCGGAATCTAGCCCTGAGCCTGAAGAAATTGAACTATATTCTCACATTTATGCAAACCCTGAAGAGGAAGTAAATAATGAGTGAAATGATATTACGAGATGCGATGTCAAAAGCTCTCAGAGAGGCCCTAGATCAAGATGAGAGGGTTTTCTTGATGGGAGAAGATATTGGTGCGTATGGTGGTGCATATGCAGTTACTAAAGGATTCCTAGAAGAATATGGAGAAGAAAGAATTAGAGATACCCCTATTTCTGAATCAGTCTTTGTCGGAGCAGGCGCAGGTGCTGCAATGATAGGCATGAGGCCAATTGTTGAAGTAATGACCATTAACTTTACTCTTGTTGCAATTGATCAAATCGTCAATCATGCTGCTAAATTAAGCTATATGTCTAATGGTCAATTTAAGGTACCTCTAATATTAAGAACTGTAACCGGAGGTGGAGGACAACTTGCAGCAACTCATTCACAAAGTTTTGAAAACTGGTACGCATCAGTTCCAGGACTCAAGGTTGTTGTTCCAGCTACTCCTTATGATGCTTTAGGGCTTTTTAGGGCAAGTAGAAAAGATAATAATCCTATTATTTTTGCGGAACACGCTATGCTCTATAGAGTACGAGGAGAAGTTCCAGATGAATATTATGAAATCCCACTAGGAAAAGCTAGAATCGCTCAAGAAGGATCTGATGTAACACTTATTGCATATTCTGGCATGGTAAAAGTAGCAGAAGAGGCAGCCGAAATTTTTTACAGAAATAATATTTCTGCTGAGGTAATAGATTTACGAACACTTTCACCACTTGACTTAGAAACCCTAGTAAATTCTGTTAAGAAAACTAGTAGAGCTGTTGTAATAGAAGAAACCTGGAAAACGGGAGGTTTTTCTGCATCAATAGCCAGCGATATTCAAGAAGCTGCTTTTGACTTTTTGGATGGCCCTGTTTTAAGAATAAATGGTCCTGATGTACCTGCTCCATATGCAAAAAATTTAGAACAATTAATGATCCCGAAAGCTTCTTGGATAGTTGATCAGGTAAAGTACAATTTCGGTTTATAGTAGGAGTTTTTTATGGCTATAGAATTAAGAATGCCACAAATGGGATATGACATGGAGGAAGGAACAGTAGTTAAATGGCTGGTCCAAGAGGGTGAAACTGTTAAAAGAAATGAACCTGTCGCTGAAATTGAAACAGATAAAGCTGTCGTTGAATTTGAAACAGAATCAGAAGGAACTATCCTAAAAATTCTAGCTCCTGAAGGTTCAGTAATTCCAGTAGGGCAAACAATTGCTGTAGTTGGTTCTGAGGGAGAAGAATTCACTATTTCAGAACCCCTTCAAATTACCGAAGATTCTGATACTCCAGTAACTGAAAATATTGAAATTTCAAATGAAATACCTGAAAATAATGTAGCTGCTCACCCAGAAACAACTCCCTCATCAATTATTGCATCTCCCATTGCCAGAAAACTTGCAGAGGATATGGGAATTCCGTTATCTAAAATCCAAGGTTCTGGACCAAACGGTAGAATTACCAAAACAGATGTAGAAAACTTCCAAGATTCTGATAATGAACCAGTTGTTGAAAACATTTCACCAACTCCTGAAGCTCCTGCTGCAGTCACTCCACTCAAATCTTCGCCTAATAATGCCCCATCTGATAAGCAACCTCTCAGTAGAATGAGGCAACAAATTGCCCGAGTTACTGTTAAAAGTAAATCAGAAAAACCTCACTTTTACGTGTCGGCCGAAATTGATATGACTAGAGCAATGGCACTAAGAAAACAAATTAATGAACAATTATCGCCTGAGGGTGTAAAAATCACAGTCAACGATCTAATTGTAAAAGCATCAATTGAAACATTGAAAAAATTCCCAAAATTCAATGCATATTATGAAGATGACGGAATTGTATATAACAATGCAATTAATATAGCTATAGCTATTTCAGACGATGAAGGATTAATTGTTCCAGCAATTTTGGATTGTGGAGATAAATCTTTGAGACAAATTTCTCAAATGGTTAAAGATTTAGCTCAACGATCTTCAAATGGAACCCTAAGCCCTCAAGAATATACTGGTGGAACATTTGCTATCAGTAATTTAGGAATGTATGACGTAACTAGCTTTGTTGCCATCATTCACCCTCCTCAATCTGCAGTTTTGGCAGTTGGAACAGTTATAGAAAAACCAGTAGTCAAAGACGGTGAAATAGTTATAGGCCAAACTATGGTAGGAACTATTTCAGCTGACCACAGAATAGTAGATGGTGCTGAAGGAGCAGAATTTTTAGTAGCAGTTAAATCTTTACTAGAAAACCCAATGAGTATGGTCGTTTAATGAATATTCAAGGATATGGCCATGTCTTCTCTAGAAATCCCTTAAATCGAGGAGAGGTAGAGAGGCGTGATGAAGAATTAATTAATCAAAAAAGCTCTGATCAAAGTAGTCTATTTATTGTAATGAGAGATTTAAATCTATTAATAGATACTTCATCTTCTAAGCTAGTTTGGCTTACCAGAGAAGAATTAGATCAAAAAAATGTTGATAGTCCTTCAATTTTCCTAGGTATTTTAGATGGAATATATCATTTTGCAGTTTCAGTCACGCAAGATCAATTCCCAGATCAACAAATTTTAAAAACTAATCCAAGCTATAGATTCACTGATATCAGAACCTGTGGAGAACTTTTACAATCTGAAGACTCAGGAATTGCTGCTCAAGCTAGAATTCAAATGAACTGGCATGACAAATATGCTTTTTGTTCGTCTTGTGGGTTTAAAACTGAGATGAAAAGAGGCGGACAAGCAAGACATTGTGAAAGTTGTTCTACAGACCATTTCCCAAGAACTGATCCAGTAATAATTGTAGTAGTTTATGACGGTGACAAATGCCTATTAGGTCAATCACAAGGAAGATTAAGAAGCACAAATACTTATTCAGCATTAGCAGGGTTTATGGATCAGGGAGAATCAATAGAAGAAGCTGTTGCAAGAGAAGTGATGGAAGAAGCAGGAATTAAAGTAAAGAACGTCAAATATCACTCATCACAACCTTGGCCACTACCTTATTCAATAATGATTGGGTGCCACGCAGAAGCTGCATCTACAAACATTGATATGGATACTGAAGAAATGACTGATGTTAAATGGTTCACGCGAGAAGAAGTTCTTTTAGCTTTAGAAGGTAAAAGTGAACAACTACGAGTTCCGATGAAAATTGCCATAGCACACCATTTATTAAAAGACTGGGCCTATCAAAATATCTAATTCTTCTTGAAAACAACAAGTTACAAAAGCAATAAAATATTGGAATCTAAATTAATAATCTTGTTTAATGACGCTTGAAGAAATAATTGTAATTACTGTTAGGCTCTCAGGATCAATTCCTGTACTTTTTTTCCCGTTTTTTGGGTCAATATTCGCAATATTAATTGATCTTTCAGATTTATTCATTATAGGTAATATAGAGCTGGGTGGAGTTAGAAATTATCAGCAACTAGATAAAATCCTTGATTTTTTCTACATGGCTACCTTTTTAGTAGTTTCACTAAAATGGTCAAAATTCGAGAGAAATATTTCTATTTGTTTATTTCTTTTTAGAATTTTCGGAATGCTTTTATATGAAATCACTGATAGCAGAATAATTTTATTTTATTTTCCTAATATTTTTGAATTTTGGTTTGTTGGTGTTTGTTTTTATAGGCTTAAATTTAAAAACAAATTATTAAAATTAAAAAGCATTGTTTTTATACTAACTCTGGCCACAATACTAAAATTATTGCAAGAATGGGTTCTTCATTGGAATAAATTTTTAGACAACTATGCTATGGGTGATTTAATTTCAGTGTTAACTGATATTTTTAGTTTTCTGTAGTTAATCGTTTAGATGGTTTTGTAGCCATCAAGCTACAAAAGCAACAAAATATTGGGATTAAAATTAAGTAATATAATGCTTGGTCATATGATTGTGTTCGGTCATAAATGATCCCAAATGGCAATGCACCCAATGCAGAAAATCCTACAGTGGCTGAAGAAGAAACTCCTCTAATACTACCCAAATATTTTCTACCATAATAATTTGCCCAAATCACTGTATAACTTGTATGAACTAAAGACATACTAAGTGAGGCCATAGAAACATAAATAATAGCTTGCCAAATTTCGGTAATTGTCACTAACCATAACATGGTGAATATTAAAGAGATTTGACCACAAGCCATTAGATATCTATTAGGTATTTTATCTGCTAAATATCCACAAAAGAAATTTGAGATTAAAGCTGTTGGGCCAAACAAACTCATAGTAAAAGCAGCTAACCCTGAACCCAAACCTTTAGTCGCTAAAATTGATACATGATGAAAATGCAAACCAGTAATTATTAAAGGGGTCGCTATAACAGAAAACACTAAAAACCAAAATGTTTTTGTCATTATCGCTTCTGCAAAAGTGAAATTAATTTCACTTATAATTTCTTCATTATCGTCTGTTTCGTCTTTTTTCACTCCATCTGGCAGTAATCCTACTTTTTCAGGGCTATCTTTAACAAAAAATACAGCTAGAGGCAATAATATCGCTAAGACTATAACTCCTAAAATTTGCCAAGATGATCTCCATCCAAAATTTTGAATCAATAAATGTGCTAGTAAAGGAAAAACAAACATACTAGCGCCTTGTCCTAATGAAGAAATACCTGTGGCAAATCCTCTTCTTTTAATAAACCAAGTTGAAACCAAATTTGTTGAAACTAATTGAAAAGATCCTTGGCCAATAGTTCTAAGTAGTGCAAAGGCGATAAATAATTTATAAATTGAATCTACGTTACTCATCCATAATGTAGACAATCCCAACAAAATACATAGAAGTGAGAGGATTAACCTATATCCAAATTTATCTAACACCCTTCCAACTATTATCATCATCACTGCAGCAGTTAATGAACCCATAGTATATGTAGCTGAATAGACTGTTCTTGACCAACCAAGCTCTTTCAGCATTGGTTCTAAAAAAACAGAATTCACATATGTCTGCCCAGGTGCAGAACAAAATAAAATTACTCCTGCAACAAAAACAATAACCCAACCATAAAAAAATGGGGTTTTATCTACAATATTGAAATTCCTAAAATTGATATCCATTTCTTTTGATATGTTCATATCAAAAGAACCTGAAAGCAATTTAAAAACACATCATTTTTATAAAATTATTTCGTTAGGGAATTCAAGTCCGTCAAAAGTTTTTGATTATCAAATTCAGAGTTATTTTCTGACATATGTGGATATACTGACGTTATAGATACACAATCCCTGTTAACAGCATCCACGTCACAATTTTTTGGCCACTCCATATCAACAGCCCTATTATGTTTAATCCAATAATGTGTCCTTCTACCATTTTGAATTTCTTCTACATTTTCACCAAAAGCTCTTCCACCTAATGTAGTCATTTCTACACCTTGAATTTCATCAAGTTGACATGGAGGAAGGTTAATATTTAATAAAAGTTTATTTGCAGGATTTAAATCTAAAACATGTTGAGCTACTAAAGCGCCGATTTTTGCGGCGGGAAAATTAATTACCGGTCTATCATCATATTTTACTGAAACTGCAATCGCATTAATCGATCGAAAATATCCATGTAAGGCTGCTCCAAAAGTACCAGAATTAAAGACATCTATACC
This sequence comes from uncultured Chloroflexota bacterium, assembly GCA_913045625.1. Lineage (GTDB taxonomy): Bacteria > Chloroflexota > Dehalococcoidia > Lucifugimonadales > UBA826 > AG-426-M11. The sequence continues at coordinate 33,594 of CAJWPE010000007.1, forward strand.
CAAATTAGCCCCAGGATTTATACCTGCAACTAGCAAATCTATATTGTGATCCATCAAAACCTCATTAGCTACGATCACACAATCACCAGGTCGACCATCAACGGTATACACTTCAGTTACTTTTGGAACTCGACTCGGATTTTTTTGGATTGTTAACGGCGTCAACAATGTAGTCGACGACCCCATTCCACTTTGATCTCGATCTGGAACCACTATAGTCACTGATCCAATATCTGATAATGTCTCAGCTATAGCCCATAATCCTTCAGAGTGAATGCCATCATCATTGGTTAATAAAATATTCACAATTACACCTCTTTTACAGGTTACACATAAATCGATTAATAAAATTTAATCTTAAGTTAAGGTTATATTATCTATAAGACGAGTAGACCCTATTTTGACAGCTATAATAATCAAATTATCATACTTAAGAGTATCAACTTCCTCAAAATGTTCAGAATCAACTATAGCCAAATAATGTAATTCAATTGATTTATCAGACTGTAGGGTCGATATAGCTTGATTAGTTAATATTTTCGAATTCGTAATCCCATTCTTCCAAGATTTATGCATCTTATTTAAAGTATGAAATATTAAATTTGCAGTAGTTTTTTCTGAATCCGACAAATAATAGTTTCTACTACTCAAAGCTAATCCATTTTCATCCCTGACAGTAGGTTGAATGGAGATTTCGACACCTAAATTTAGTTCTTTATTAATTTTGTTTATCACTGCACATTGTTGTGCATCTTTAGCCCCAAAATAAGCTACATTTGGTCGACATATAGACAGTAATTTAGTAACTACAGTAGCAACTCCATTAAAATGACCAGGACGAAATTGTCCTTCAAATTTTTCTGATAATTTTCCAATATTTACTGTAGTGGAGAATCCATCTGGGTACATTTCATCTACAGTAGGAATTAAAACAATATCAACATCTTCTTTCTTTAATAAATCCAAATCTCTTTCAATGTTTCTGGGATATTGTAAAAAATCTTCTTCAGGACCAAATTGAGTCGGATTAACAAAAATTGTGACTAAAACGATGTCGTTTTCTCGTCTAGCTGCTCGAACTAAACTTAAATGGCCTTCATGTAGGGCACCCATAGTTGGAACTAAGCCGACTTTAGTCTCTTTTTTATGAGAAATTTTCCTAAAATCTTCTATAGATTCTATGATTTGCATTTTTAACCTAATTTAAATCAGATAAATCAGCGTGAGACATATGAATTTCATCTGGAAATTCACCTGATTTCACTTCAGTCACATAATCTTGTAAAGATTTCTTCATCAGACTAGCAACATCAGCATATTTTTTAGCATGTTTGGGAGAAAATTCTGTATACAAACCTAATAAATCATGAAAAACCTGTACTTGGCCATCACAGGATTTACCAGCTCCGATTCCTATAGTAGGAATATCTAATTTTTCAGTAATGATTTGAGATAATTCCTCAGGAACTAATTCCAAAACTAATGAATATGCACCAGCTTCCTGAACAATTAAAGCTTCATCAATTAAATGTTGTGCTGATTTTGTTGTTTTTCCTTGTACTTTAAATCCGCCGAATTGATTAATAGATTGTGGAGTTAGGCCCAAATGTCCCATAACTGGAATACCAGCATCTACAATTTTCTTAATTGATGACTTAACAGATGAACCACCTTCTAGTTTGACTGATTGGCAGCCTGATTCTTTAATTAAACGTCCGGCATTTTCTATAGCTTGCTCAGGACTAATTTGATAAGACATAAATGGTAAATCAGAGACGATATGACTTTTTTCTGTAGCCCTAACCACCATTTGAGTATGATGAATCATATTTTCAATAGTTACTGGGATAGTAGTATCTAATCCCATCACTACCATACCTAAACTGTCACCTACTAATATCAAAGGAATGTCAGCTTGTTCGGACAATACAGCAGATGTGTAGTCATATGCGGTGACCATGGGGATTAGCTCACCATTATTTTTCATTTTCTGAAATTTATTTATTCCAATTCTCATTACTTACCTAAATTTGATGGCAAAGCAATAGAACAATAAATGAAAAACTGCTCACCATCAGTTGATTGGCTGCCGATAAACTATAACATTTGTATGCAAATTTTAGTTAATACGTAGAATCACCCTAGATAATAAATAATATTCAATTACAATGATCCGCGAGGTGAAACAATGAAAACTTTATTTGTCAGTGGATTTGCAATTCTTTTAGCTATTTCTGCATGGGCTACGTTAAATAACGATTCAGACATGACCCAATCTCAAAACATGGGTAATGAAGGAATAAATGTTCATGGAGACTGGGAAGTTAAAATCATAGACCCTGACGGATCTAGTGAAGTGTTTGCTTTTAAAAATGCATTAACACATAGAGGAAAACTCTTATTATTCCATTTATTTATGCCTAATGATGCAATAATACCAAGTTCTGGACCATATTCTGCACATCCTGGGTTAGAACCTAAAATACGTGTAGAGAATTTTGGAATAATACCTCACCTATCCACTGATCCTAAAGATGAGTTTGATGGATTAGGAAACTGGATGGGTATGAGTTATCCCCCTCCAAACCAATGTGTTGATTCAATCAGTTGGAATAAAGCTGGTGACGTGATTCCGACTACTGTACATACGCTTGATAACGACGTTTTAGAATGGGAGACCCCTTATTTTCATCTTTCAGGCACCTGTGTTGTGGATTTTGGAGAATATGAGGAGGAAGGCTTTCTAACTGGTGTCTCCACAAAAATAAAGCTTGCTGATGGACAATTTTTAGAAGGTAGTGAAAAGATCCATTTTACTGCTAAAAAACTAGATGATATTCCAGTACAAAACGATCAAATTATTCAATTATCTGTAAAAATCTCTTTTGACTAAATGATATGAGAATCTCATTTTTACTACTCATATTAATGACTGTTTTCTACTCGAACACCTTGTCGGTTGATGCTGCTGGTCCGGTCATCGAAATAGTGATCGACGAAACCATTTCTGTTGGAACTGACAAATCAAATAAATCCAATCAAATTGATGAAAACATAAAAGTCAAAGATGAAATATCAAATCAATCTAATCAAATTGATGAAAACATACAAATCAAAGATGAAATCACGACTAATACAATAGAACCAGTCATAAAAGAAACACCTCTCCCTAAAACCAGAGCAGTAAAACCTACTCCTACTCCAAGCAGAAGAGTTGCGGTTGAGCAAAAATCTAATATCGACAGGTCTTCAGATACAAAATCTGAAATCCGACCAACTCCAACACCAGAAAGAAAATCCAGATGGTCATCTTTCTTTAGTCGAAGTTCTGGACGTGCAGTAGGTATGGATTCATCCCCTGAAGAGTCATCGAATACCAGTGGAAGTTGTAACAGTCCCGGAAATGATGGATTAGCATTATTTTCAATGATTTTATTACCATTAATTTTCCGATCAAAATCCCTATTTAAATCAAAATAAAATTACGCATAAAATAGGAACACAACATATTGAGAAAAACCAAGTAAAAATGGTACAATATAGATCGTGAAAAAGCTTGGAATTTTACAAGAATTTACTTTATTTATTTCAGTAAACTTGAAACAGTTTACTAAAGCAAACTCCCCCCTTTTTTATCGCAACTATTACTCATAAAAATTTTATGATGAAACTTTCTATTTAGGAGCAATCTTATGGCAACCCTTAAGGACGAAAATAACGAGCAATATTCCGCGGATGATATACAAGTACTGGAAGGAATGGAGGCTGTTCGTAAACGACCTGGTATGTACATCGGTAGTACAGACCAAAGAGGTTTGCATCACCTAATTTATGAAATTGTAGATAACAGTGTTGACGAATTTATGGGAGGCTACTGTACTGAAGTATCGATCACCATCCAAAAAGACGGCTCTGTATTGGTCCAAGACAACGGAAGAGGCATTCCTGTAGACATACAATCCCAAACAGGTTTAACAGCTCTAGAAACAGTAATGACAGTGTTGCATGCTGGTGGAAAATTTGGAGGAAAAGCTTATGCAGTTTCTGGTGGATTACACGGAGTTGGAGCATCTGTAGTTAACGCCCTTTCTTCATCATTACAAGCTGAAGTAGTAAGAGATGGAAACATTCACACTCAAACATACTCAAGAGGAATTACTCAAACACAGCTCGCAACGGAAACAGCCCCAGAAGGAAGAATTACTGGAACTACTGTCATGTTTATGCCTGACACAGACATATTTGGTGATTTAGTTTATGACTTTAATATTCTAATGAATCGATTTAGAGAGATGGCATACCTTAACAAAGGATTACAAATTTCGTTTAAAAGTGAATGGCATTCATCAAGATGGCCAAACAATGAACTTACTTTTTATTTCGATGGCGGAATTTCAAGCTTTGTCAGAGGACTAAATCAAAAAAGACATGTCCTTCATGAAAACCCTATCTATGTAGAAGATGTAATTGACACTACTAGTGTTGAGGTTGCACTCCAATATAACGAAACATATACAGAATCCGTATACGCTTTCGCTAACTGTATTAATACTGAAGATGGCGGTACGCACGTTACAGGATTTAGGGCTGCTCTCACTAGGGCTATCAATGACTATGCAAGAAAAGAAAAATTCTTGAAAGATAGTGAACCAAACTTAGCTGGTGAAGACACTAGAGAAGGCTTAACAGCTGTTATCAGTCTTAAAATCCAAGAACCTCAGTTTGAAGGTCAAACAAAAAACAAATTAGGTAACCCTGAAGCTAGAACTCAAGTGGAATCCGTTTTAGGAGATAAGCTCAAAACTTTTCTTGAAGATAATCCAAAAGAAGCAAAAACTATCATTGATAAATGTATGACTTCTCAAAGAGCCAGAGAAGCTGCTAGAAAAGCACGAGATCTGATCATCAGAAAGAATGCAATGGACGGAGGTGGACTACCTGGTAAATTGGCAGATTGTTCGGAAAAGAATCCTGAATACTGTGAAATATATTTGGTTGAGGGAGACTCAGCTGGCGGTACTGCCAAAATGGGTAGAGACAGAAAAACACAAGCTATATTACCTCTTTGGGGAAAAATTCTTAATGTTCAAAAATCTCGAGATGACAAAATAGTCCAACACGACGCAATTCGCGCAATGATTACTGCATTGGGAGCAGGGTTAGGAGAAGATTTTGATTTAGACAAGCTTAGATACCATAGAGTCATCATCATGGCTGATGCGGACGTTGATGGTTCACACATTCGAACTCTTTTACTTACATTCTTTTTCAACCATATGAATGAATTAGTTACTAATGGACACTTATATATTGCTCAACCTCCTTTATATAAAATAGGATCAGGCAAACAAGAACAATATGTTTATTCAGATCAACAAAGAGAAGAACTCCTAGAACAATTAGACGGTAAAAGAAACGTAAACATTCAAAGATACAAAGGCCTTGGAGAAATGAATGCTGACCAACTTTGGGAAACTACAATGAATCCTGAAAGCAGAACGCTTCTCAGGGTAGAGGTAGCTGATAAAAATGATGCTGCCAATGATTTTGAAATGTTAATGGGTGATGAAGTTCCCCCAAGAAGAGAATTCATTGAAACTCATGCTTTGGAAGTCACAAATCTAGACGTTTAAATCAGTCCCACATTGAAGTAGAAAAATATCTTTCACCAATGTCGTTAAATACTGTCACGATATGTCCAGTTCGTAACTCTTCAGCTAATGTTTTTGCTCCTAACAAATAGGCTCCACATGACTGACCTACAAATATGCCTTGTCTAGCCAAAATTTTTGATACTTCATATGCTTCAATCACATCTATTTCAAGCATTCGATCAATTACTGATCTATCTAAAATTTCTGGAATAATATGACCTTCGCCCAAAGGCTTAAGGCCTTCAACTCCTGGCCATTCATCAAATTCAATACATACCACCTGAATATCCGGATTTGTTTCTTTTAATCTTCTACCAATTCCAGAAATAGTACCGCCTGTACCAACACCTCCAACAAAATGAGTTATGAAAGGAGCCTGCTGAATGAGTTCATATCCTGTAGTTTCATAGTGAGCCTGGGGGTTATTTTGATTTGAGTATTGATCACAATAAAAATATTTCTCAGGATCTGATTCATATCGACGCTTTACTTCATACAGAGCCTCATCATAGCCCAATTGAGCGTCAGTAAAGATTAAGTTGGCACCATGAGCTATCAACCTCTTTTTTCGCTCTTCACTCGCATTTTCAGGCATTACTAACTCAACTGGATATCCTAAAACGGCTCCTATCATCGCATACGCAATTCCTGCATTACCCGATGTAGCGTCTAAAATAGTTTTACCCGGCTTCAAATTTCCATTAATAACTGCCTCAGAAAGCATTCTTAAAACTGGCCTATCTTTAATTGATCCCCCAGGATTTAATTGCTCAAATTTAGAATAAATTGATGCCTCCCCTATATCCCAAGGTAGATTCAATTTAACTAACGGAGTATTACCAATTGAAGTAAGAGTAGGAAAATTTTGTATAAATTCTTGGATTTTTTCAGAATATGGCAATGATTATCCTTCAAAAGTAATTTTTTATTCTATGCATTAATCATAAAAAAGTTTAATCTAGAGTCTATCCATTATAAATCGGACTGTTAAAAAATGGAAAATAAGGAAGCAAAATCAAAAATCCAATCTCTCTCTCTAGAGATTAATAAACATAACCACTTATATTATGTTTTAGACCAACCCATTATTTCTGATGGGCAATATGATGTATTACTAAAAGAATTAAAAGAATTAGAATCTATTTTTCCTGAATTGCTGTTACCCAACTCTCCTACACAAAGAGTAGGCAGTGATCCCTTATCAAATTTTGAACAAGTTAATCATGAAATTCCTATGCTTAGCTTAGGAAATGCTTTTAATAATTGGTTAGAGTAGACTCAAAACTATTTAAAGGACAAGTATTAGTAACTATTTAAAAATTTCAGTCCTTAGTTTGATTACGATGTTAATAGTCAATACAGCTGGTGCAAAAGCTGTATTAGAGAACATCAGAACCAGTAAGCAATCTTTAGAAACAAGGTTGGTTTTTGATTTAACAGATTCAGTTAATTATAAAATCTTTACTCTTAATAGACCCAATCGATTGGTCATTGATTTATATAATGCTGAAATTAGTTCTAGCCTTAAATCATCGTATGGAAGTAATGGGTTAATTAAGCAGATCAGGTTAGCAAGGAATAGTAGAAATAAATCAAGAATTGTAATTGAGACCACCGAGATCGTTTTTTATAAGGTAGAAAAGATTCCTAAAGGGTCTAATAAGAACTTCAGAGTTGTTGTTGATCTAAAGAAGGGTTATGAGGGCAGTAGAAAGCTTTTGGCATCATCAGTAAATCGTAATGAATTTATAGTAGCAATAGATCCAGGACATGGAGGAAAGGATCCTGGAGCAAGGGGCTCTAAGGTTATCGAAAAAGATCTAGTTTTAAAAATTTCAAAACGTTTAAAGAAACTTATTGATTCAGAGAAAAATATGAAAGCCTTTCTAACTAGAACTGATGATAGTTTTCCATGTCCAGGAGGTAAAAAGAATTGTGCCCAGCTTGAGTCATTGAATGAACGCATAAGCCGAGCAAAGAAGGGTAAAGCAGACCTATTAATTTCAATTCATGCTGATGCATTTACAGACCCTACAATTAGAGGGGCAACACTTTATGCTTTACCTGATTCTAGAAAAGTTTCTAAGGGAAGTGCCTACAAGATTATGTATCGACCCAAAACTAAAACAAATATCAAACTTAAATCAGGAGTTTCAAAAAGATCAATCTCTAATCTTAAAACACATCAGGTTGATACACATGACCAGAGTATTGAGATCGGTAGTCATATACTTAATGCAATGAAAAAAGATGTCAGATTAAGAAAGCTATCTCCTAGGGAAGCAGCTTTTGCAGTTCTTAAGTCAACTGAAATTGCATCAGTTCTTATAGAAACCAGTTATCTGTCCAATAAAAACGATGAAGCTTTTCTTGTCAACCCAAAAAACCAAGATAAGATAGCTAAAGCAATTGTGAAAGGAATTAAATCCTACTCTTCAGATGCAAAACAACAATTATCAAAATAAATGCATATAGATATTATTCTCGAGCCTGACCTTGATCCTGGCCAAATAAAAGAACTCGGCGTTAAAGCTGAAGAGTATGGTGTGAATGCATTATGGACCTCAAATTATTTTTCCCACTGGGATCCTTTTCTGAGTTTAGTGCCCTTGTCTGAGTCAACCAAAGAACTCAAATTTGGCCCACTCGCAGTGAGTCCTTTTGAGATGCACCCCCTCAAGATAGCTAATTCATTAATAAGTCTGAATGAAATGAGTAATGGAAGAGCTCAGGTTGCGGTTGGAGCAGGCGAAGGTAATATCACCGCAATGGCTTTAGAGA
>CAJWPE010000008.1 GCA_913045625.1 uncultured Chloroflexota bacterium
AGTCCCTCCAACATTATTTACTAAAATATCAATTTCACCCATTTCTTCAACAAAATATTGATACATCGAATTGATAGTGCTTAATTCAGACACATCACATATCAACTTAAATGCTTTCACTCCATAATTTTCTATTTCATTAATGGTCAAATTTAAAGATTCTTCTGATCTTCCACAAATAGCTATATTTACTCCTTCTCTTGCAAGGTGGATAGCTGCTTCTTTTCCTAATCCTCTGCTTCCACCAGTGATCAAAGCATTTTTATTTTTAATTTTTAAATCCATAATTTCACCTAAACATATTTTTTATTAATCTTGACTATATAAATACCATATTCTAGTATTCAAAACCATGTTACTAGACCTTCATACTCATTCAACAGATTCAGATGATTCACGTGCATCAGTCGAGCAATACGTGAAGTGGATTAATATACTTCGTAAAAAAGGCAATCATATTGATGGTTTTGTAGTTACTGATCACAGGCAATTTAATCATGATTTAAATTATGATTTGATTTCAAGTGAAAACGGAATCACAATACTCAAAGGTGCTGAACTTGACACTGACACAGGTCATTTTTTAGTTTATGGAATCAATGAAAAAATTTCTTCAATCATTAACTTTGCAGATGTAACAATGAGTGCCCAAAAATTAGTAGATGTTTGTGATACATATGGAGGTATAGCATTTCCAGCTCATCCTGGAAGAGCTGGCATAGGTTTTGCTCATTATCTTGATAATGGTGTTAAAGGTTTTGAAACTGTCAAAACAGCAGAACTTTTAAACGGTTCAAATCGCCCAGGTGAAGGAGAAAAGGCTGAAGAACTGATACAATCTAGAGGCTTTAATGGAACAGGTGGAAGTGATGCGCACATAGTCAGTGCTATTGGTACATGTATGACAGAATTTGAAGATAATATCTCAAATGAAAACGAACTTGTTGCAGCTATCAGATCAGGCTCATTTAAAGCAGTAAGAATGAATAAAAATTAAGGAATTATGATGACCACAGACGAAGGAATCGTGTATGACAGAACCCTATTAGGCAAAGAGAATGAAATTGGCACATTTGAAGTTTCTTTAAACATGATAACGGAATTTGCCAAATCAACGGGAGAGACTCATTCCAAATACCTAGGAAATGATGATCAAATACCTGTTGTTGCTCCTCCCACAATTTGCAATTTGTTTGTAGGAGGCTCTCGTCCTGATATCAAATTAGAATTTGGAGACGTTAGTTTTTTTGCAGGTCAATCCATAGAATCAAAATCTGAAATCAGGCCTGGCGACACTCTAACAGCAACCACAAAACTTGATCATGTCTACTCCAAAACAGGTCGATCTGGGAAAATGGTATTTGCTGTTTGGCAAACACAATTTAAAAACCAAAATAATGGAATCGTAGCTTTAGTTAACGAATCTTTCGTGACAAGGAATAAATAATATGAGCAATCAACCGCTATATTTTGAAGATGTTGAATTCGGCGATGATATTGGACCAATTATAAAAGAGGTTTCAGATCAATCTGTAATTGACTTCGTAAGTATTAGAGCACCAGAAACTGAGCCTTCTAGATTTACATCTAAAGAGGTCGCGCAGTCTCAAGGTTTACCTGAAGCAATAGTACCGGGTGCGATGAATATTGCTTTAATGTCACAATTATTAACTGGATGGTCTGAGACAGTTTCACTACTAAAACTAGATGTAGTTTTCAGAAAAACGGTTCCGCACAATACTCCATTAAAATTCAGTGGGATTATCACTGACAAAGATGAGAGCGGGTCTAATAATTTAGAATGCGATATAACAATGGAAAATGATGAGGGTGTAAAACTTGTGATAGGTAATGCTTTGATTTCACTTCCTAGTCGACCTTAATAGGATTTCATAATGTCGACTTCCATTTCTTTTGAGAAAAAAATTTTATCTAACGGACTACATGTAATCACTCACGTAGACAAATCAATACCTGTAGCAGCAGTAAATCTGTGGTATCACGTTGGATCCAAAAATGAAGAACCTGGCAAAACAGGGTTTGCTCACTTATTTGAACATATTATGTTTGAGGGTTCCAAAAACCATAACAAAGATTACTTTGAACCCTTACAAAAAGTAGGAGCCAACATCAATGGTTCAACTTCTAATGATGCTACAAATTACTGGGAAGACATTCCATCAAATTCACTTGAATTAGCCCTATGGCTTGAATCTGACAGAATGGGATTTTTACTTGATGCTCTTGATCAAAATCGGTTTGATCTTCAAAGAGAAGTAGTTAAGAATGAGCGTAGACAAAGTTACGAAAACAGACCATATGGTATGGCATATTTATTATTACAAGAAGCTCTATTTCCATCACCCCATCCATACAATTGGCCCGTAATAGGATCTCAAAAAGACCTAAATGATGCAAATTTAGAAGATGTGAAAGAGTTCTTCAAAAGATACTATCATCCAAATAATGCGAGTCTATCAATAGCTGGAGACATCAACCCTGAAGAGGTTTTTAAGCTATCAGAAAAATATTTTGGCGATTTGGAACCCGGGGAGCCTGTCGAAAGACTTCTTTCATCAAACTCTAACTTAAATGGAGATACAACCATAGAAATTGAAGACTCTGTTCAATTACCTCGCTTATATCTTGCATGGCCCACTGTTCCAGATTTAACGGAATCTCAAGCAGCACTAGATATATTATCTATAATTTTAGCCGGAGGAAGAAGCTCCAGGCTAGAGAAAAAACTTGTGATTGATTCTCAAATCGCATACGACATCAGCGCATATCACCATGCTCAGGAAATTTGTGGTGAATTTCATATTATTACTACAGGAAAACCCAATGATTCTTTGGATAAAATCAAACAAGAAATACTTAATGAGCTCAGAGACATCATTGCTTCTCCTCCATCTCAAAATGAAATGGAACGATCAATTAATAACATAGAAGCTATGCATATCAGACAATTAGAAAAAGTGGGAGGATTTGGTGGCAAAGCCGATCAGTTAAATTATTATAACGTTATGAAAGGTGATCCTGAATACATTAATTTAGATATTGAAAGATATAAAAAAATTACAGCTGAACAAATATCGTCGGTAGCTAAATTATTAAACGACAACCGGGTTTCTCTTTCTGTGTTACCAAAACAAAATTTAACAATTTCATCATCAACACCAGACAGAACAAAAATGCCTGTAACTCAAAAAAGGATTAAATTTGACCCTCCCTCACCTCAAAGAATGAAATTAAATAATAATGTAGATATTGTATTAATAGAGAAGCCTGATCTTCCCTTAGTTTCTTTAGGTCTTTTAACTAATTCTGGAGCTTCTTCTGACCCTATTCAAATTCCGGGGTTAGCAAAATTCTCCACAGAGATGTTTTCTGAAGGTACTACAAACAGAACCAGTGAAGAAATTTCTGAAGAAATTGAACATTTAGCATTCAGATTCAAAGAAGATGTATCAAGGAACCACATATTCTTTTCAATTAATGGTTTGAAAAATAATTTAAATAATGGAATGCAATTATTTTCAGACATTACTCAAAATCCTGTATTTCCTGATAAAGAAACTGAAAGATTAAGATCAGAAATTTTAGCGGATATTACTAGCAGCCAAGATAACGCCAACAAAGTAGCAGGTACAGCTGCCAGAGCAATTCTTCACGGAGGCTCGAATTCTGAATATGGGCACCCTATTATAGGTTCTGAAAAATCAGTTCAAAATATTCAACAAAAGGATTTTCATCAATTTAATCAAAATATTTACCAAAAAAGTAAAGCAACTTTTATAGCCGTGGGAGACATTAAAGCTTCAGAATTACTTAAACAAATAGAATCTAATTTCTCTACTGATTTTTTCAACCATTCTGATCATATTTCACATCCTGAATTTTCTGCAAAAAAATTCAAAAATGACGTAGGAGGAATTTACGTTATAGATAGACCAGGGGCTGCACAATCAGTAATAAGAGCGGGTCACCTCACCATCCCAAGAGATCATCAAGATTATTTTTCTTTATCATTTGCAAATTATGTTCTCGGCGGGGAATACTCTAGTAGAGTGAATATGAATTTAAGGCAAGATAAAGGTTACAGTTACGGATTTTACTCTTCAATAGATTGGGGACATCATTCATCTTCATGGTTAATTAGAGGAAGCGTACAAACAGAAGTCACTTTTGAATCAATAAAAGAAATCATATTAGAAATTGATGGAATTCATGGATCAAAACCTATTACATCTACAGAATTTGAAGATTCAAAACAAGGACTACTAAAAGGAATCCCTTCTCAATTTGAATCTAGCAATCAAATGCTTAATCAACTAATCAAATTAGTCCAATTCAATTTGTCTGATGATGATTTCTCAGAAAGTATCAAAAAAATAGAAGCTCTTTCATTAGATGAAGTAAATTTAGCATCTAACAATCACTTTAAACCCAATGAAAGTGTCATAGTAATTGTAGGAGACAAAGAAAAATTTGTTGGTCAACTTGAAACACTCAAACTTCCTATACATATCGTTGACATGTACGGAAATTAATATAATAAATGAATCCTGAAAACTTGTATCAAGAACAGGGCTCTAATGATTTAATTCCATTTCCAGGGGAATTTACTAAGCTTGTAAAGTTAACCCTTATCGCCTACAAGAAAAATTTTAGTGCGTTTTTATCATTCTCAATTATTCAAGCTGTACCAAATATAATTGTATCTTTACTAATATTTTTCACTATACAAAATGAGATCAATGGTCTTTTTAATGAGATAGAACTTGCGGAGGAAGATATTTCTAAAATCTTGAGTTTAACTGTAAATTTCTTTTCTGAAAATTCAGATTTTATATTAATAGCTCTACTTCCTCTATTTATCGTTAATGGAATTGCCAGCGTAGCAAGCAATGGGGGATTTTTATTAGGTGCAGCACAATTTTGCAATAACGAAAAGGTAAACTCAACATTTTGTTTAAATTATGTTTTTTCTAGAATTCACAAATTAATTGCTGCTAATTTACTGGTATTTTTACTTTTTATTATCCCAATAATTTTAATGTTGTTTCTCGTAGGTATTCCATTACTCATTTACTTGGCAGTTCGTTTATGGTTTGTAAATTCTTCAATAATGATCGAAAACAAAAACGTTTTTGATTCTATAAACAATTCTTGGGATTTAGTTCAACAGAGATGGTGGATCACTTTAGGTACTGGATTTGGAATATTATTTTTATCCCAATCAGCTTATATAATAGTGACTTCTGCAATTACAATTATTTTTTCCATTAATCCCACGTCAGTTATAAGTTTGTTATTGAATTCCTTCGTTAGTTTATTTATCATCCCTGTATCAACAATTGCTACAGGAATTTACTATATCGGACTTCGTGAGTCGAAACTAAATTAATTTAAATTTGCAATTGGAATATATAAACGTTTTATAATGCGTCAAACCTTAAAACTATAAGGAGAATAATTATGGGAAATAGACTAGAAAATAAAGTAGCTGTAGTAACTGGTGCTGGAAGAGGCATTGGTAGAGCTATAGCAAAACTACTAGCAGAAGAAGGTGCAAAAGTAATAGTAAATGACAAAGGATCAGAAGTAGATGGGTCTGGAAGCTCTAATGATCCAGCTGATTCAGTCGTTGAAGAAATCAAGACTTCAGGTGGAGAAGCTGTAGCAAATTATCTAGATGTATCAGAGATGTCAGGAGGAGAAGGCTTAATCCAATCTGCCATAGATAATTTTGGTCAAATAGATGTTCTTGTAAATTCTGCAGGATCTAGAATTGACCGAATGATTTATCAAATGACTCCAAAAGATTTTGATATGGTAGTCAGAAATAATTCCAAATCTGTATTTACTACTACTAAATTTGCTGGGATTTTATTCAGGCAGCAAAAAAGCGGTAGGATAGTGAACTTAACTTCAGATTCCGGATTGGGAGATGTTGCAAGATCAAATTTTGCGGCTGCGTCTGAGGGAATCATCGGAGTGACTCGAACCACTGCAAAAGATCTTGGGAAATACGGAATTACAGCAAATGCAATTTCTCCTATAGCAAAAACTCGGTTATTTGCTGGACTCGTTGAAGAATACAATATTCCGGAAGTATTTAGTCCTACCAGAGACGAACGTGCTGGAATAGGTCCAAGCCCAGAAATTCAAGAATGGGACGGAGATAATGAAATAGATGACCCTGAAAATGTAGCACCTCTAGCAGTTTATTTATGCACATACGCCTCTCCAAACATTAATGGGTATGTACTTGGGGCAAGGGGTGGCAGTTATTACGTTTATTCAAATCCTGAAATAGAAACTGTTGTAAACAAATGGGGAAATTTCAACATGGACGAGATGGATGTCTTGTTCCCCAAAATTATTGGAACAGGTTCTTAAATATCAATTTTAATACGGAGAATTAAATGACAGACAGATTATTAAATAAAGTAGCTATCGTCACTGGAGCAGGAAGAGGTATTGGAAGAGAAGTAGCTTTATGGTTAGCTAGAGAAGGTGCAAGTGTAGTAGTCAATGACTTGGGAGTAGCAGTTGATGGAACTGGCGAATCTGACGCCCCAGCTGATCTTGTTGTAAAAGAAATTAAAGCAGAAGGTGGCAACGCAGTATCATCTTTTGATTCTGTTGCAGATTTTGAAAGTGCTTCCAATATTGTAAAAACTGCAATAGATAATTTTGGTGGTGTCGATGTTTTATGTCATCCCGCGGGGATTTTAAGAGATCGAATGATTTTTAATATGACTGAAGAAGAATGGGATGCTGTTTTGCAGGTACATCTTTATGGAGCATTCAATATGGTTCGTAATGTTGTCCCTCACATGATCAAACAAAATTATGGTCGAATAGTACTATTCTCTTCTGGGTCTGGATTAGGTGCCTCAGGACAGGGAAATTATGCTGCTGCTAAAGAAGGTATGGTAGGTTTTACTAGAGCAATTTCTAAAGAGTTAGAACCATACAATATTATGGTTAACGCAGTATATCCAGGTGGATCCACAAGAATGACAGATACTGTTCCACAAAGCACTACAGATCTTCGCCAACAACAAAGAGAAGCTGTAGGATTAGACGTCAAAAGAGATAGAAGTCAACCACCGACGGAATACCGAGACCCTGCAAATAATGCCCCAAAAGTTGTTTACTTATGTACAGAGGCTGCTGATGGAGTAACTGGACAAGTCATAGGAACAAGCGGTTGGGCTTTATCACTTTATTCACCCAGACACGTAATTAAAAGTATTCACAAAAATGGGAAATGGACTTTAGATGAATTAGACGATTTAATTCCTATTTCTTTAGCAGAAGGACTTATTAATCCTGTTCCAGTTGATACTCCAAAATAAAACCTAATTCAAATTATAAAAGGTTGTGACTATGATTTCATGTGCTAAACTGAATTTTACAGAAAATCACAAAAAGATCTTTTTTTAGTGTTCTAGACTATGAATTTTATTGATATTGCCATAATTGTTTTGATACTACTTTCCATATATTGGGGAGTTAAAACTGGTCTCTTCGCAACAGGGGTATACGTAGTTGGCCTTATCATCGGTTGGGCCCTTGCAGGCCAAGTTGCACCAATAGTCGGAGAGTTTGTTGATGATAAAAGTCTAGATTCATTAATAACAACATTGTCTTACATTTTTGTTGTTGGAGCATCTGTAGTCACAACTCGATCCATATTAAAATTACTTAAACCTGCTAATACTATTATTGACCTGTTAACTCTAGGTTTAAACAGATTAATTGGAGCAATATTCGGATTAATTTTAGGAGTGGCCCTTAGCTGTATTTTAATATCAGGATTAGCTAGGATGACTTATGACTTCACTGTTATTGATGATATTTCAGAAAATATTGAAAAAACTGAAATCATAGAGACTGGAGACATTATCGCTTCAATCTATGGCACTCAAACAGGCATTGAAAGCTCATTACTTGAATCTTCAGCTGTACCAATATTAATTTTTATTATGGAATTAAACCCTATAGAAATCCCAGGGGACTTTTTAGCTACTATTGAAATTTTAGATTCCAAATTAAACGATGCTGAATAGTCAGGTTTCTCGTTCAATTGAGTCTCCTGTATTAGTATTAAACCAAAATTATCAACCCTTAAATATCTGTACAGCTAAAAGAGCAATGGGATTAATGTGGCGTGGAAAAGCAGAAATTATTGTAGAGGGAGAATTACAAATACAAAGTTCCTCTATCGAATTCCCCATGCCTTCAGTGGTCAGGCTTTATTACATGGTAAAAAAACCAATTGTTAACAGACGTCTATCAAGACAAGCATTATTTTACAGAGATAATTTCACTTGCCAATACTGTGGAAAATCCACAAAAAATTTGACTATAGATCACATTATTCCTCGTAGTAAAGGAGGAAAACATAAATGGGACAATGTAGTTAGTGCCTGTGTTTCATGTAACCATCAAAAAGCAGAAAAATTACTAGAAGAATGTAAAATGCAATTGATTTCTATTCCTACAGAGCCGAAACCAAACCCTTATTACATGTTCTATCACAGGAAATTAGAGGATGAATGGATACCTTTTATACCTTGGCGCTCTGCAAGTTAATTGACTGATGAACTCTTAGCATAAAATTATCTAAAGTAAGTCTAGGATTTATATTTAGAGCTAATAAAGATAAAGTTTCTTCAATAGCCTTACCTGTATTTAATATCTGATCAAAAGATAAATCATTTGATACTCTTACATAGTCCTCATGGTCATTATAATGTTCATAGCCAGATTTAATTAATAACAAATCTCGTAAACATGCTAACCAAAGGTGAATTTCATTTATAGTTTGAAGACGATTTTTTTGTAGTTTTAGTGCGATTTCCTGAGAAAAATCAAATTTTTCAATTAATGAAAATTGGAAAATTCCTAAAAAATTCCCCATTACTTCATTTAAATAATCTATCTCTTTTGGATCATTTATCATTTTAATTGCTCTACCAATTCTTCCTTGAGATAGTTTTAGAATATTCTTTAACATAACTTGGTCATCTATAGAAAATTGGGTGGTTAAATATTCTAAAACTTCTGATTCTTGCAAGGGATCAAGAATAATTAATTGACACCTGGAAACAATCGTTTCTAAAACCGAATTCATATTTTCAGCCAACAAAATTACTATAGTATCTTCTGGAGGTTCCTCCAAAGTTTTTAAAAGAATATTAGATTGTTCAACTCTCATACTATCAATAGACTGAAGAATAAATACTCGACACACACCTTCAAACGGCTTACGGTTAGTTTTGGCAATAAAGGCTTCTCTGAGTTCATCTATTCCAGATGTAGCTGAATTTTTATCCGAAAAAATATTTATTAATGAAACATCAGTGTGAGTATTTGCATTAATTCTTTTACAATTTTGACACTCTGAACAAGGCTTATTTTCACTTGTGCAATTAACTAATTTTGCAATATCTAAAGCAAAAGTAGTTTTACCAACGTTTTGCATTCCTATTATCAAATATGCATGAGATAGCCTATTTGCCAAATAAGCTTTATAAACTCCTTGAATTGCCTTTTTATGACCAAAAGTTGTCCAGTTCAAATAATTTCTCCCTTAGGGTTATAATGAATCATATAATAAATATACTGATGGATTAAACAATGTTAGAAAACAAAAAAATTATAGGAACTGATTATCAATTAACATTCAGAATGATCCTAACAGGGTTTTTACTACTATTAGCCTATATGGCCTTATTCAGCCTTTTATTATTAACTGGGATTCCCATATTTTTCGTATTAATTTTTGGAGTTGGGATGGTATTTTTCCAATACTACATGTCCGATAAATTAGTACTTAAAACCACTAGAGCTAAAGTTGTTTCCGCCGAAGAGGAACCATTCCTTCATCAAACAATAGAAAAACTTTCCCATGCAGCTGGCATACCTAAGCCTCGCAATATAGCTGTAATGGATATGGAAGCACCTAATGCATTTGCTACTGGTAGAAGCCCAAAACATGCCACAGTAGCTGTAACTACAGGGTTAATGAAAAAACTCAGTAATGATGAATTAGAAGCTGTTTTAGGACACGAATTAGCCCATATTAAAAATAGAGATGTCATGGTCATGACTTGGGCAAGTTTAATTGTAGTGATAGCAGGATATCTAATGCAAATGCTTTTTTGGATGAGTCTGTTTGGAGGATTTGGTGGGAGTAGACGTGAAGGAGGAGGACAAGCAGCAGCAATGATGATGGCTGCGTATGTAGGGGTAATTATAATTTATTTTATCAGTCAAATTTTAATCAGTACTTTATCTAGATACCGAGAACTTGCTGCAGACAGAGATGGGTCTATTATTTGTGGATCTCCTAGCAATCTTGCTTCTGCTCTTAGAAAAATCAGTGGACAAATAGCCTTAATTCCTGAAAAAGATTTAAGACAAGTTGAACACGCAAATGCGTTTTTTATAATTCCTGCCCTGCAGGGAAATGCAATAGCATCATTAATGTCTAGTCATCCTAAAACAGAAATGAGAATAGAAAAATTAAATCAATTACAAACTGATTATTGGCAACTATTTAAATAATATGTCATTTTTATCTTCATTTTTTAAATCAAAAAAAAATGATGCTCATATACTACAAAGCATCCTCAGAATAGAAAACATTCAAATTAACCAGAACAATAATCTGCCCGTATTATCATCTGCTATATTGTTATCTCCATCTGATGATGCTTTTTTTAATACATTTTCAGTTTCTGTCAATCAGATTGCTAGAAAAATTCCAAATATTTCAAAAGTAAACGTAATAGAAACCGATGATCATGGTACTAAATGGGTAATTTTTTCTAGCAGGTCATTTGAAAATTTAATTTCTATTACTGACGAGTTCAGTAAAATTATAGCTGCACAAGATTTAGGAGACCGTATGATTGCAGCAATATTTAAAAGTAATTTAACTGAACAAAAATGTTATTGGATTTGTAATTATAGGTCTTCAAAATTTTATCCATTTGTTCCACAAGAAAACCAAACCAGAAATTCCGAATTAGAAATGACTCTGGGCCATACACTATCAAAATTGGGAATACCCGTAGAGCCTCATGAAAAATGGTACGCCATTTGGGATGCCCCTTTCTAGGGTTTGTTGAAAAATCTACTACCTACAAAAATTAAAACTGGAATAAAAATTATCAATGCAAAAACAATAGAACCAAAACTTTTTGATTGAATTCCAAAAACATGATCAATCCACTCAAGTATCGAATTAATCAAATCAGGGTCTACGGCTTCAGCGTGGTGAAGAAGAAATTTCATCATTATTTTGGGATTATCTACGTAGACTGATTAAATGTAAATAATTAAAATAATCCTATAATTTTAATAGAGAGCAATATGGCAATTTTAGGGGCATCACAATTACAACTTCATTATGCAGACATGGAAGTATTCTCTAATGTCACTTTGCAAGTAGACGAAAAGGACAGAATTGGTTTAGTAGGACCAAATGGAAGTGGAAAAACTTCTTTAATTAAGGTTTTACTTGACTTGCAAGACTACGATAGTGGCGAAGTGTTTAAAAAAGATGATTTAAGAATAGGATATGTTCCTCAAACAGTTTTAGAAACAGGAAAAGGAACAATTGATGACCAAATCATGTCCGCTTTTTCAGAAATCATTAAAACTGAAACCCAAATGCAAAACAGCGCTTTAGAAATAGAAAAATCTACAGGCCCACAAAGATCTAATGCTGAAAAAATGTATTCATCTTTATTAGAAAAATATGAATCAATCGGTGGATATGACTATATAAACAGAAAAGATAAGGTGGTAGATGGAGTCGGTTTATCACAAGAAGTGTTAAAAACAAACATAACTGATGCGAGTGGTGGAGAAAGAACTAGAACCGCCTTAGCAACAGCCCTGTTAAATGAACCTGATCTTTTAATTTTAGATGAGCCTACAAATTATTTGGACTTTAAGGGATTAGAATGGCTGGAAGATTTTTTGATCAAATCACAAAATGCTTTCATTGTAATTTCACATGATCGCTTTTTTTTAGATAGAGTGACTGAATCTATTTGGGACATTGATAAAAAACATCTAAAAACATACAAAGGCAATTATTCAAAATTCAAATTAATAAAAGAAGAAAATGAAACACGCCTATTAAAAGAATACGAAAAACAACAGGAATATATTAAAAGAGAAGAAAATTTCATTGCTAGGTATCACGCAGGACAAAGATCAAAAGAAGCAAGAGGTCGTGCAAAAAAACTCTCTAGAATTGAAAAGATAAACGCCCCAGAAAACCAAAGATCCGTTTCTATAAGACCTACATCTGCAACTAGAACAGGTCAAGTTGTTATCAGTACTCATGGGCTCGTAGTAGGACATGCAATGAATAATCAAAATATAGATTTGTTTCATGTTCCTGATTTAGAAATCCAAAAAAATACTACAACAGCAATTATTGGAAATAATGGAATTGGTAAAACTACTTTTTTAAAAACTTTATTAGGAGAAATACCTCCATTAAATGGATTTTCAGAACTAGGATATAACGTAAAAACGGGTTATTTCAGGCAAGGGTCTGACGAAATCCCCAATGATATTTCAGTTATAGATGCATTATTAGAAATCAAAAATATTACTATTGGTGAAGCTAGAAGTTTTCTTGCAAGATTCTTATTTAGTGGCGATGAAATTTTCGATCAAGTCAGATCATTAAGTGGGGGTGAAAAAGGTAGGTTAGCACTAGCAAGATTATTACTCAAAGAACCAAATGTACTTATTTTAGATGAACCTACTACACACTTAGACATAGAAAGTAGAGAAGCATTAGAGTTAATGCTTCAGGACTTTGAAGGAACAGTTATTTTTGTTTCTCATGATAGACATTTGATCTCATTTTTAGCTGATTATCTTCTCATAATTCAAAATCAAACTGTCATTCAATTCAAGGGAAATTACGAGGAATGGGTAAATGAAAACTCCTCAAGTAAATCCAAGAATAAAGATACAAATAGGCCTGTTAAATTAGATTCTAGAAAAAAATCTAAAAATAAAACCCCTAAAGATAATTCAAAAAAAGAATTGGAAATCTTAGAATCTAAGATCAAAGAGCTAGAATCATCTATCAAAATAGTAGAAACCCAGTTATCAAAAGCATCTGATTCAGGAAATATAGATGAGATTTATGAACTTGGAGACAAACACACCACTCTTAACAAACAATTAGAAGAAGCATTATCTGAATGGACAAATAATTAATACTTGTAACTTCACATCCCGAACTCATCATATGCAATCTTATAATCTTGGAATTCATTCAAATCTAACCTTACTAAAGGATTTGAGATTTCTACTTTATTAATTCCATTGTCTCGATATTTTTCAAAAATATTTTTCAATCCCAAAGTTTCTTCATCAATATTCAATAATTCATCTCGAATCTTAGATGAGATTAATATTGGATGCCCCCCCTTACCCAAATGTCTTGGTGAAGTAATTAGAAATCCTGATTTTAAATGGCTATTTATTAAAAATGAAATTATTTCAGTATCTCTAGGTTGATCAACTCCTAAAATAACAAAACATTCAGTTTCAAGGTTGGAATGATTCACTGCAGTTTTAATACTGGATGCTCTTCCATACGAATAATCATGATTTTCAACGATTTTAACATCTTGATCATTAATTTCTTCAATTATTTCTTCAGATTTAAATCCCACAACAACAATAATTTCATTACACCCTGATGATTTCAAAATGTGAATTTGATGAGAAATCATTGTTGTCCCATTCCAAGGCAACAAAGCTTTTAATGTGCCCATTCGATTTGAAAATCCAGCAGCAGTAATTATTCCAGTAATATGAGGCAAAGTAGAACCTAAGCCGAAAAAACAGATTTTTCTTTAGAAGTTGCTACTTTTTCTATAATCTTTTCTAGTAATTTATCTTCAAGTTTCATAGGAGCACCTGTTCCTCCCAATCTAAACATTAAAATCTCAGACATTATGCTCATAGCTATTTCTTCAGGGGTACGGGCTTTTATATCTAATCCAATTGGTGAACGAATTTCTCTCAAGCGCTCCACTGACAAATTTTCACGAAGTAGATCCTCATAAATCAAAATTGTTTTCCTTTTACTGCCCATCAATCCCACGTATTTTGCTAATGTATTAGCAGCAGCTAAAAGAGCGGTATTGTCATATCTGTGACCCCTAGTAGCCACAACCACAAAAGTATTTGGGTTGATTGGTAATTTGGGTAATGCATTCTCTGGGGTATCTTGGATAATAATGTCTGCCTCAGGAAACCTTTCAGAATTTGCAAATTCATTTCTATCATCTGTAATAAACAGCCGAAACCCTAAAGGTTTAGCTAAAGCAGAAATAGCTTTTGAAACATGACCACCTCCGCAAATAACCAATTGAGGGGGGGTAGTATAGGCTTCAATAAAATATTCTGTGCCATTCTCTAAGGTAATATACTCATTATTCCCATGAATCATCAAATTATGTGCTTTAGATACCGCTTCTAAATCCATATCAGAATTCCCAAGAGTTCCTTCCGTAGAACCATCTTCTCTGACAAATAATTTATCCCCGATTTTTGATTTACCATCTAATGATGATTTCACAATTGATGCAAGAGCTACCGACCCTTCACCTTCATATGCAGCATCAATCTCTTTAGCAAAAGGCAAATATTCTGAAGATTCATAAACAGGATCAATCAAAAAATACATAGTACCTCCACACACCAGTCCATCATCTGCAGCTAAATCTTCATTAAGTTCATATTCTCTATAATCAGATGGTTCACCTTGATCCATCATCTGTTTTGCTGCAAACCAAATATCCCCCTCAACACATCCTCCACCTAAAGTTCCAGCACCTGTTCCATCTTGTCTAACCAACAATTTAGCGCCTGGTTTTTGAGGCGTAGAACCTTTTGTTTTTACAACAGTAGCAATTACTACTGGTTCATCTTTTTTTAATCTTTGAATAGCCTCGTGAAATACTTCTTTCATATCAAGTCCTATTTAATTTCGATTATCATAATCATATTATATAGGTATAATAAACTTATAATCAGGTTAGTACAAAATGACTATGCAACCTCACATTAGAAGGATCCCTTTATTCCCCCTAAATACGGTTTTGTTTCCTGGCGCGACAATACCTTTACAAATTTTTGAACCTAGATATTTGACTATGATAGAAGATTGTTTAAAAACTGACTCAATTTTCGGGATAGTTTTAATCAAATCAGGAAAAGAAGTAGGAGAAGATTCAAATCCATTCACAGTTGGAACAACTGCAAAAATCACTAGTGTTAAAAATATTTCAAGCGACCGTTTATACATAACTGCAGTTGGCAAAGAAAAATTTGAAATTTTAGAAACTTTTGATCATCAACCATATATGTCTGCTGACGTAGAAATTTTACCAAACTTAGATATTTTTGATGAAGCTCCAAATGAAGAAATTATTGAAGCTCGGGAGATAGCCTCTAAACATCTCCAATCAGTTCTAGGATTAAGTGGGGGATGGGTAGAAAACGCATTAAACCCTACTCCATCAAACCCTGAATCACTTTCTTATTTTATTGCACAAATGTTGCAATTAGATCCAAAGGACAGGCAAAAACTTTTAGAAGAACCTTCATCTAGAGAAAGACTAAAAAATGGGATTAAATTTCTCAATGATGAAACAAATTCAATGTCATTGAGACTTGAAATAGAACTCATTCATAAATTCAGTCGACAGTAAGCATTAAATTTAAAATACGCTTCTCCGATTCTCAATAAAAGAGTGGGGTTAGAGTCCCTTCCCGTGCACCCCATTTATCTACTCCAAACTGTGGGAATTCCCAATTATACCGTGTGTTAGTAAAAATGTTACGATTGCGCGATGTGTTGTAGAAAATTAATTCCCCTGATTTTCATAACTACTTTGATTACTTTTGTGACAGCTTGTTCCGAAACAATGTCAAATACAAGTGAAGTGGCAACTATCGTTCCAACAACGCCGGAGACAGTTGCTATGGAACTTCCGACAATGATTCCAGTACAACCCACTCCTACTGCAACATTAGAACCAACCTCAACTTCCATTGCTCAACCGATATCCACTCCTACAGAAAAGCCAACACCAACTAGCACCAGTACACCCCTTCCATCTCCTACCGTGACCCCATACCCTACAGCGACTCCTACTGCTATACCTACGGCGACTCCTACTGCTGTACCAACGGCGACTCCTATTTCTGTAACACCTCCATCTGTACCACCTCCATTTACTGGAACTGTTTGGATTCCAGGTACCTCCGACATACTGAATACCTATGATCCAACCTTTTTTAGGTCTTTAAAGAAAATCACTGACGCTCCTCGAGAAATGTTTGATAGGAGAACCGGAACCTTTGACACATTAAATCCATTTCTGTTTGAAGCTGATTTTGCAGACGGACTCAAAATTGAAGTGCAAGTGAATTCAGAGTTTGAAACCTCTGACAGTGCGGAGGCGGCAGCATTAATTTATCTATATGCAGTTGGGCAACTTCCAACTGAGTTAAGACAGGAAGTAGATACAATCTGGCTGCATAAAGGGAATGAAGATTTTGGTGGCGGAAACAATAACCTTTTGATACATCATGAAAGAGGACTAACATATATAGATCAAGAGGTGTTGGAAGAGGTATTCTTGCACGAAGCATCTCATACTTCGTTGGACCCTCATCACTACGGGGAAGAATGGAAAAAGGCACGGTCTGCTGACGCCAACAACTATATCTCCATTTATGCTAAAGATAATCCAGACAGGGAAGATATTGCTGAAACTTTCCCAATGTATTACGCCCTGAGATATAAGGCTTCTCGTGTTTCAACAGACCTTCTCCGGACAATACAAAACACAGTACCCAATCGGATTAATTATTTCGACCAATTTTTTTCCGAAATGGAACCTGCGCCATACGCACGAGATACCAGCAAATAACTAAATCACACCTTTTTTCGCTAAATAATCCCCAAGTTTTGAAATCCCTTCTTTTATTTCATCCGGCTGATTAAACCCATAACATAACCTAATAAAATGTTTACCATCTATACCATCAGGAGAATAATTTGTTCCTGGATGAAAACCTACATCAATATCATTAACTGAATTCTGATGTAACTCGGTGATATCAACCTGATCGTCGAATTCAACCCAAATGTAAAGTCCTCCTTCAGGATGACTCCATTTTGCTTTATTACCAAAGTTTTCGCCTAAGGCCGACAACATTGCATCTCGTTTGTTCTTTTGGATTTCATTAATTTCAGAAATATGTTGATCTAGATAATTCACTGAATATTGATACACAGCCATTGCAGCAAATTCACTGACTCTTCCACTTTTAACAAACATAGCACGATCTAAAAATTCATTTGGTCCTGTCATATAGCCGACACTCATTCCTGGTGCAATAGTTTTAGAAAAAGATCCTACGTAAATCACACTATTTTCTTGATCTAGATCATAAATTGAAGTTACAGGTTCGCCTTCATAACGATTATCAAAATAGCAGTCATCTTCCAATATAGGAACACCAAACTCATTACAAACCTTCAAAATTTCTTGTCTTCTATCTAAAGGAAGAGTCCATCCTTGGGGATTTTGAAATGTTGGAATTAAGTATAAAAATTTGGGGGGAGTTCCTTGTTGTGACAATTTTGAAATAGTATGACTTAAATTTTCAGGATCCATTCCATATTCATCACTCTTTACACCAATTATTTTTGCTGAATGCCTTCTAAGAGTATTTAAAGTTCCTCCGTAAACATATTGGTCTGTAATTACTGCATCTCCTGCATTAAGTAATACAGAACAAATCATATCGATAGATTGACCCGATCCATTACCTAAAATAATCTGATCAGAATTAACCTTAATTGATCTATCTCGATCAATCTTATGAGAGATATAATCTCTTAAAAGAGCATTGCCTTGCTGAGGAGGATAAATAGCTAAATAATCTGGATTTGCTTTAATAGCATCTTTTAAACTACTTATAATTTCATCAGTAGGAAATGATTTAGGATCTGGGTAAGCTACTGCAAAATCATATTTACCTCTTGAAACCTGTTTGGGTCTTGATGAAGGTAATATGCCATTTGCATATAAGTGATTAAATTTAATAGCCATATTTACTCCTAATAAATAATTGATATCAATATTCAAACCTGTTTTTCAAAAGAGAGACACAATATATGACAACTGAACAACTTAAATCAAAAAATATAGTAATCCAAGGTGCACGTGAACATAACCTCAAAAATATTGATGTAACTATACCTCGAAATAAATTAGTAGTGGTGACTGGAGTTTCAGGCTCTGGGAAAAGCACGCTTGCATTTGACACTATTTATGCCGAAGGACAAAGAAGATATGTTGAATCACTTTCCTCCTACGCAAGACAGTTTTTAGGAAGAATGGACAAACCCGATGTAGATTACATAGAAGGCTTATCCCCAGCAATTTCAATAGATCAAAAAGGGACTTCACACAATCCTCGATCTACTGTAGGTACCGTAACAGAAATTTACGACTACTTACGACTACTATTTGCAAGAATTGGAAAACCTCATTGTCACAATTGCGGTAGGCCAGTAAAAAGTCAAACTGTTCAACAAATAGTAGATTCCATATTAAATATAGAAAAGGACAAACGAATCCAAATATTAGCTCCCGTAGTACAAAGAAGAAAAGG
Organism: uncultured Chloroflexota bacterium; assembly: GCA_913045625.1. Taxonomy (GTDB): domain Bacteria; phylum Chloroflexota; class Dehalococcoidia; order Lucifugimonadales; family UBA826; genus AG-426-M11. The sequence continues at coordinate 18,763 of CAJWPE010000008.1, forward strand.
TGAACACAAAGACATTTTAGCTTCCGCTAGAAAATCGGGATTCATAAGAGTACGAGTTAATGGAGAAATTAGAGATCTAAGTGAATCTATTGAATTAGACAAACAAAAATGGCATAACATAGAAATTGTTGTAGACAGGTTAGTAGTCAACAAATCTATCGACAAAACTAGAGTATCGGACTCTACAGAAGCTGCATTAAAACAGGCTAATGGCATAGTATTAATAGATGTTGAAAATTCCGAAGACTTGCTTTTCTCAGAAGCTTTTGCGTGTGTTCATTGTCAAATAAGCTTAGGGGAGCTAGAACCAAGAAATTTCAGTTATAACAATCCACATGGGGCTTGTAGCACATGTGCAGGATTAGGATTTAAAAAAGTTGTAGACCCAGAATTAATTATTCCTGATTATTCAATTTCAATAAATAATGGAGGAATTGAAGCTTGGTCAATGTCAGGCAAATTAAACCCATTTTTTTCTAGCCAAATTAATGCTTTATCTGAAATGGAAGGATTTCGAACCGATATTCCTATTAATCAGCTAGATCAAAAGCATATAGATTTAATCTTGTTCGGATCTGAAAAAGAAACAAAAATTAAAGTTACTCATAGAACTCGTAGAGGTCGACGTTTCCAATGGAACACTAAATTTGAAGGAGTAATTAAAAATTTAGAAAAAAGATTACAACAAACTGAATCTGAAAATGTCCGAGCATTCATAGATAGATTTATGACATCTCTCCCATGTAATTCATGTAATGGAAATAAACTGAAGCCTGAAACGTTGGCTGTCACAATTGATCAAAAAAATATTATAGAAATATCAAATTTCTCAATAGAAGATTCTCTGAATTGGGTTAACACTTTATCAAACTCATCAATTCTCTCATCAAGAGACCAAACTATAGCATCTCAGATATTAAAGGAAATTCAGTCTCGATTAGAGTTTTTATTAAATGTAGGATTAGATTATCTATCCTTATCCCGTAGAGCTTCTACATTAAGTGGTGGAGAATCTCAAAGAATTAGATTAGCTACACAAATCGGATCAGGATTAATGGGTGTTTTATATGTTTGTGATGAGCCCTCAATAGGTTTACATCCAGCTGATGATGATAGATTAATCACAACATTAAAGAACCTAAGAGATGTAGGAAACACTGTATTGATAGTTGAACATGATGAAGCCATCATGAGATCTGCTGACCACATAATTGACATGGGACCAGGAGCGGGAGAATTTGGAGGAGAAATTATTGCCAGCGGCACTTTAAATCAAATTATTAAATCTAAAAAATCTTTAACCGGACAATATCTTTCTGGTACAAAACAAATTAAAGCTCCTTCAAAAAGAAGAAAAAGTAATGGGAAAACTATAAAAATTTTGGGTGCTGAGGAAAACAATCTTAGAAATATTGACTGTGAAATACCTTTAGGAATCTTAGTGTGTGTAACTGGTGTTTCTGGCTCAGGTAAAAGCACATTAATCAATGAAATTTTGTTTAAAAAATTATCTCAGCATTTTTATAAATCTAAAGATAGGCCAGGTAAATTTCAGGACATTTCTGGGACCGAAAACATTGATAAAATAGTGAATATTAGTCAAGCTCCAATCGGCCGTACCCCTCGCAGTAATCCAGCAACATATACGGGAGCATTCACTTACATCAGAGAGGTTTTTTCACAAACTACAGAAGCTAGGAGTAGAGGGTACAAGCCTGGTAGATTTTCATTTAATGTTAAAGGTGGAAGATGCGAAGCATGTAGAGGTGATGGAGTAATAAATATAGAGATGCAATTTCTTCCAGATGTGTCAGTGCCTTGTGAAGAATGCCAAGGAAGTAGGTACAACAGAGAAGCACTACAAATTCAATACAAGTCTTCAACAATCGCGGAGATCCTTTCAAGCACAGTTACGGAAGCAATTCAAACATTTGAAAATATTCCTAGAATTAAAAATAAACTACAAACTCTTCATGATGTTGGTTTGGGGTATATAAGATTAGGTCAACCTGCTACACAATTAAGTGGTGGAGAAGCGCAACGGGTTAAATTAGCTACAGAGTTAGCCAAAAAATCTACAGGAAACACTTTGTACATTTTAGACGAACCAACTACAGGATTGTCTTTCGAAGATTGCGCACAGTTACTAAGAGTATTACAAAGACTAGTTGATTCAGGAAATTCTGTAATATTAATTGAACATCACTTAGATCTAATCAAAAGTTCAGACTGGCTAATAGATCTAGGTCCAGGAGCTGGAAATAAAGGGGGTCAAATAGTTTGTACAGGAACACCCGAAGAGGTAGCTAAAAACTCTGATTCTAAAACTGGATTTTATCTTAAAAGCTTACCTGATCTATAATATATATATGATGTTTTCTAATAACAAATCAGCTTGATTGTTACCTATCAATGCTTATGTTAGACTACGCCTGATTTGAGTGGCATAATTATAGTCACACATGATTTTGTACGTGATATTAAAGATAACCAAGGAGGAAGTCTTTTGAAGTGGATCGATTACCATGCACCTGAATCCGTAGCAGATGCTGTTAAAATTCTTGCAGATTCCGATGGAAAAGCTCGCCCTTTAGCTGGTGGCACTGACTTGATAGTACAACTAAGAGTCAAAGATCCTAGAGTAAATGCAGAAACAGTAGTAGATATTAAAAAAATACCCGAACTAAATCAGATGGATTATGACAAATCCGGAGGATTAACTATTGGAGCTGCTGTTCCACTACATCTAATTTATAATAATCCAGATGTAGTTAAACATTTCCCAGCAATTATAGATTCCGCATCTCTTATTGGGGGCACACCAATTCAAGGTAGAGCCACTTTAGGGGGTAATTTATGCAACGGAGCACCTAGTGGGGACTCTATTCCTAACTTAGTAGCTCACAAAGTAATAGCTACAGTCGCTGGACCGAATGGAACAAGAGAAATTCCAGTAGAAGACGTTTGCACAGGCCCTAGGCAAACATCTATAGATTCAAATGAATTATTGGTTTCATTGTATTTTCCGAATCCAGGAGAAGGATTTGGTGCAAACTACATCAGATTTATACCTAGAAACGAAATGGATATCGCTGTAGCAGGGGCTGGAGTATCTGTAAATATATCTAACGGTAAATTTGTTGACGGAAGAGTCTGTCTTGCATCAGTAGCACCTAAACCAATATTAGTTGAAGGAGCTTCAAAAGCACTAGTAGGACAACCTGTTAGCGATGAGGCAATTCAAAATGCTGCTGAAGCAGCCCGAGAGGCAGCCTCTCCAATATCTGATATGAGAGGAACTGCTGAATACAGAAAACATCTATGTGAAGTTCTAACTAGACGAGCACTGAACACTGCCGTAGAAAGAGCTGGAGGAAAGTAAATGACTACAAAGACACATGTTCAAACAACTATTAACGGAGAGCCTGTAGACTTTCTATGTGAACCAAGGCAAAGTCTTCTAGAATGCCTAAGAGACGTAATAGGACTTACAGGAACAAAAGAGGGTTGTGGTGATGGAAATTGTGGCGCCTGCACAGTGAATATTGATGGCCGTATTGTAACTTCTTGTTTAGTACTTGGAGTAGAAGTTCAAGGAGCTTCTATTGAAACTATTGAAGGGGTAGCTGACGGTACAAATCTACATCCTATTCAATTAGCATTTTTAGAAGGAGCTGCCCTTCAATGCGGTATTTGTACTCCAGGATTTATTATCGCTACTAAAGCATTACTAGAACAAAATCCTGACCCTACAGAACACGAAATCAGATTCTGGTTAGCAAATAATTTATGCAGATGTACAGGCTATGACAAAATCGTTAGAGCAGTACAGGATGCAGCTAAAAGAATGCAGGAGGCTTAAATGACTACAACAGACTATGAACGAAATGTAGTACTTTCTACTGAAAATGACTTTAAAGTCGTTGGAACTCGTCCAGTTAGGCACGATGGGGTTGATAAAGTAACAGGCAGAGCAATATATGGAGCTGACTATGATGCTTCAGGTCTTCTACATGGAAAGATCCTAAGAAGCCCTCATGCACATGCAAAAATCATATCAATTGACACATCTAAAGCCGAAGCTTTAGATGGAGTACATGCTGTTGTAACAGCTGCTGATTTTCCTGAAGCTGCTGATAAAATTATGGAGCTAGGTGAAGACGAAACAAAGCTTAGAGACTTAAGAGGCAATATACTTGCTAGAGACAAAGTTTTATACGTTGGACACGCCATTGCCGGAATTGCTGCTACAAATGCTCACGTTGCCGAAGAAGCATTATCGTTAATTGAAGTAAAATTTGAAGTATTGCCGTCTGTAATGACTACAGATGAAGCAATGGCTGATGGTGCCCCAATATTACATGAAGACCAAACTACAGAGGAACTTGGAAATGATTCTGGAGTTGTCAGTAATGTAGCTAAACATTTCCAACACATTAAAGGAGATGTTACAGAAGGATTTAAACAAGCAGATGTAATTGTAGAGAGAGAATACAACACTGTAACAGTACACCAAGGATATATAGCTCCCCACAACGGAACAGCTTTTTGGAGTGCTGACGGTAGACTACATATTTGGTGTGAGACTCAAGGATCTTTTGTAGTGAGAGATAGCCTTGCAGACCTTTTAGATATGCCAGTGTCCATGATTAGGGTAACTCCTACAGAAATTGGCGGTGGCTTTGGAGGTAAAATCCCAATCTATGTAGAACCAGTTGCCGCATTATTATCTCAAAAAACAGGTACTCCAGTAAAAATTGTAATGACCAGAAAGGAAACTTTTGAAGGATCAGGACCTACACCTGGATCTAAAATTAAAATTAAAGTTGGCGCAACTAAGGAAGGAAAAATAACTGCAGCTCACGCTTGGATGGCTATGGAGGCAGGTGCATATGCAGGATCTCCTGTTGGAGCTGCTGCTCAGTGTGTTTTTGCAGCATATGACTTAGAAAATGGTTTGATAGACGGATTTGATGTAGTAGTTAACAAACCAAAAACAGCTGCTTACAGAGCCCCAGGCTCACCAAATGCAGCATTTGGATTCGAACAAGCTCTAAATGAATTAGCAGAGAAACTAGGAATGGATCCTATTGATCTAAGACTGAAAAATGTTGCCACTGAAGGAACACGCCGAGTTGATGGACCTGTTTTTCAAAGAATCGGTGCAAAAGAAGTTCTTGAATCAATGAGAGAGCATCCACATTACCAGTCAGAAAAGAAAGAAGGTTCTGGACGTGGAGTGGCTATAGGATTCTGGTTTAATATAGGGTTTGATTCAGCTTGCAACATTGCTCTAAATAAAGACGGAACAGTTAATCTAACGGAAGGATCAACTGACGTTGGAGGATCAAGAACATCTATAGCAATGCAAGCTGCAGAAGTTTTAGGTATTTCTGCAGAAGATGTCAGGCCTTCAGTAGTAGATACTGACACAATTGGATTTACTGCAGTAACTGGAGGTAGTAGAACTACTTTTGCTACTGGCTGGGCGGCCTATGAAGCAGCCCAAGATGTAAAGCAACAATGCATTGTAAGAGCTGCTAGCATTTGGGATGTAGATCCTGATCACTTACAAATGGAAGATGGCATAATTAGTTCTAAAACAGACTCTGAACTAAAAATGACGCTCAAAGAACTTGCTGCTCAATTAAGCGATACTGGTGGTGGAATTACTGGTAGGGCATCAGTCAAACCAAGGGGTGTTGGAGGATCTTTCTGTGGAAATATCGTAGATATATCTATAGACCAAGAAACAGGCAAAATAACAATTGACCGATTTACAGCAATACAAGATGCCGGTAAAGCGATACATCCCAGCTACGTTGAAGGACAAATGCAAGGTGGTAGCGTACAAGGAATCGGATGGGCACTAAATGAAGAATATTTCATGAGTGACGAAGGCAAAATGAATAATACAAGTTTACTTGATTATAGGATGCCAACTGCATTAGATTTGCCCATGATTGATACTGTAATTGTAGAAGTAGCAAACCCTGGACACCCATTTGGAGTAAGAGGAATAGGTGAGGCAAATATTGTCCCACCAACTCCCGCTATTGCAAATGCAGTATATGACTCTTGTGGTTCTAGAATTACTCAATTACCTATGAGTCCTGGATCTATTTTGGAAGCTCTTAAATCATAGAGATTATAATTTTATGGCGTTAGTGTTCATACCTTCACAAATGCAGCCTCTTACTGATGGCCAAGCAAGAGTGGAGGTGAATGGCACTAACGTCAAACAAATCATTGAAAACCTCGATGTTATATATCCTGGTTTTATCGACAGGCTATTAGACGAAGGCAATATCAAACCAAGCATAAGTATTGCTGTGGATGGTGATATAACAACAATGGGCCTTATAGAAAAAGTCTCTCCAAATAGTGAAGTTCACTTTCTTCCAGCAATCTCAGGTGGAAATTAACCTATTTACCCAAATTAGTAAAATCTTCCCAAATTTCAAGATCTGGAACACCAATCAATTCTGAATTACGGATTCTTGAACTACCCAATGAGACCAATCAACCCTGACATTTCTGAACTGTTTTAGTCAGTAATTGGCTCGTTATATTGTTCTCGCAATACTCTCTTCAATACTTTGCCTAGGGGATTCCTTGGTAGAGAATCCACAACAAAAATCGATTCGGGTTTCTTGTAGCTAGACATTTTGGATCTGCAATACTCTATTACTTCAGCCTCATCAATAGTAGCTCCTGGTTTAGCAACAACTATAGCTCGAACTCTCTCTCCCCAATCTAAATCAGGAATTCCTATAATGGCAGCCTCATCAATACTGGGATGAGAATGTAGAACTTGTTCAACTTCTTCTGGTGATACCATTTCACCACCACGCTTTATAAAATCTTTAGCTCTACCTGATAAAAAGATATACCCATCTTCATCAAAATAGCCTAAATCGCCTGTATACAGCCATCCACCTTTTAAAGCTTGAGCAGTCGCTTCTTCTTGATTCCAATAACCTTTCATCAATCTACCACCACTAGCAACAATTTCTCCTGTTTCTCCTAAAGAAACCTCAGACCCGTCTTCGTCTACAATTCTCACGTCTACATCAGGCAAAGGTTTCCCTATTGAAGTAAGACGCTTCAATTTCTTATCAATTTCTTGTTCATTTCCTTCGAGAATATGATCTTCAGGGGGAAGCATGGTGATAGTCGCTGCAGTTTCAGTTTGACCAAAAGCATTAATAAAATGAGTGCCCGGGAAGTTCTTTATAGCTGTCTTAATTACCTCAAGAGGCATTGGTGCAGCCCCATAAGTAATCACTCGCAAACTAGACAAATCAAAATCTTGGAATCGTTCATGATCCATCAACATTTTCAACATTGTAGGAACCATCATTGCTCTATCAGCCGATTCTTCTTGAACTAAAGTCATCCATTCAACTGGTTCAAATTGACGTTGAATAATTAATGTTCTACCTCCATAAATTGCTGCTATTACAGCTTGTACTCCAGCAATGTGATAAAGAGGAACAGTCAAAATGTTTTTCTCTTCAATATCTATTTCTACCGGAGATACATTACTTAATATGTATGATGAAAAACTTTCATGTGAAAGCATAACTCCCTTGGGAGAGCCAGTAGTTCCAGCCGTAAACATCACCATACTCAAATCATCGTCATCATCTAACGGAAAAAGTTCATCATTTGATGAATTTTCTAATAATTCATCATAATTCACCCAACCTTCACTATTCGCTCCATCTAAACAAATAAAATTCTCAACAGACGGGATGTTAGATCTCAATTCATCCAACATAGGGATGTATCTTCCTCCAGAGATAAATACTTTAGGACCTGAGTCATTTACCATGTATTCAATCTCTTCTGCCCTAGCTCTAAAATTTAACGGTACATATACCGCATCTAATTTTGCAGCAGCAAAATAAGCTTCTATATATTCATTACAATTAACTTGCATAGCTGCAATTCTATCGCCCTTACCTACACCAAGATCTTTCAATCCATTTGCTAATCTATTAACTCTTTCTGAAAGTTCTGCAAAAGAAAATCTTTTCCCATCAAATACGATAGCTGTACGTTCTGGAACAATAAGGGATGTAACATTAAGAAATTCAGTAGTATTCATTATCTTCCTAAAATTTTAATCTAATATCAGTGGTAATTTACCATCATAGACTTTCATATACTAGTTTTAATAAAACCACATGGAATATTACCTGAAAACTAGTGAAAAATACAAAAGAACCTATACCAAAATTGACACATTTGCTAATATATATACCCTAAAAGAATTAATCTTCCATAAGGAGTGCTCAATTGACCACCGAACAACCTGTACTATTACTTGCTCTTGTGGGGGAATTTACTGAAAGCTTGAAGGATAAAGACAAATCTAATTCTGCTATTAGAGAAATTAACAGATTTGTAAAATTCTTTCATGAAGACACTGATATGAATTCTATTACTCCTTCTCAAATTGGAGCATATGCAGAAATTGCTAGCAAAAATAGTTTGTCTGAAGAAGCAATGGAAGGATTACAAGCAGTAAGAAAATTTTTAACTTTTGCATACAAATCTGAAAAAATATCAACTAATTTAGCTACGCATTTCCGAGTAAGAAAAACTAGAAGTTCTAGTAAAAATGAGGATGCAAGAAAAAAAGATTCTGGACAACAAATGACCCAAGAGGGATTCGATCAATTATCTTCAGAGAAAGAGTCTCTAGAATCAAACAGAACAGCAATTGGAGTTGCAATCCAAAATGCTAGAGAAGATGGTGACGTTAGAGAAAATGCCCCACTAGAAGCCGCACGAGAACAACAAGGACGAGAAGAATCTCGAATCAAAGAGATAGAAAGTCTTTTGCGAACAGCTGTAGTTGTAGATAGTTCTGGCAAGGCATCTAAAACTGTGAGGGTTGGTGCAACAGTTCAAGTTTTAGACATAGAAAAGAATAAAAAAGTTAAATACACACTAGTTAGCCCATCAGAGGCGAACCCTTTAGATGGAAAAATTTCGAACGAATCACCTTTAGGAAAAGCGTTTTTAGGGAAAAGAAAAAGCCAAACTGCTGAAGCGATTACTCCTCAAGGAAAGAAAAAATTCGAAATTATTAGTATTGCTTAAATTTCCTGTATTATTATCTGATTAGACTTAAAAGTATAAAAAAAATCTATGGTAATAAAATCAAAACCATCTAATTCAACAGACGAATTACTTCATGATCTCAGTTCTGTAATTCAAGGCGATGTCAGATTTGATCAGATGTCTCGAGCTTTGTGGAGTACTGACGCTAGTATCTATCAAATTGAACCATTAGGAGTTGTTCTCCCAAAAAATGATGAAGATGTTATAGCTGTTGTAGAAACAGCTAATAAACATAATGTTTCCATTTTACCCCGAGGTGGAGGAACTAGTTTAGCTGGATCTACTGTAGGGGAATCAATCATCATGGATTTCTCTCGATACATGAGAAACATTAAAGAAGTCAATGTAGAAGAAAAATGGGTCAGAACACAACCTGGAATAATTCTTGATGAATTAAATAAACAAATAAGCCATACTGGCCTATTATTTGCACCAGATCCAAGCACTAGCAATAGAGGAAATGTAGGAGGAGCGTTGGGTAACAATTCCTGTGGTGCTCATTCAATCATGTGGGGGAAAACAGTAGATAATATTAATACCATGGATGTTGTTTTATCTGATGGCTCAGTAACTCAATTCGGTCCTGTATCTGGTTCTCAATTAGAGTCAAAAATGCGACTTTCCAACTTAGAAGGAAATATTTATCAAAGCATTTTTAATATAGGGGAAAAAAACCGCGATGAAATTTTGAGTAAATACCCAAAAATTCAAAGACGTGTTTCAGGATACAATTTAGATGAGTTTGTAGGTGGAAATAATTTCAATATGGCAAGGTTTGCCGTTGGTTCAGAAGGTACATTAATAACAATTACTGAGGCTAAGCTTAAATTAGTCCCTAACCCAAAATTCAAAGGATTAGCAGTTCTTCATTGTCACGATTTAATTGAATCAATGGAAGCTACTGTTGCTGCAATTGAAATGGATCCTTCTGCAATAGAATTAATTGGAAAAATGATTCTTACTCAAGCCAAGTCCAATTTAAAATTTTCACGGCTAACTAGTTTTATTGATGGCGACCCAGAAGCGTTACTTGCGATAGAAGTAGTTGCTGATTCGGAATCTGAACTGATTCACAAAATGAATGAGATGGAATCTAGGATGAAAAAAGGTGGTTGGGGATATGCGATGCATAAAATGACTAGTCCAGAAGACCAAAAAAAAGTATGGGATGTGCGAAAAGCTGGATTAGGATTGATGATGAATGTTCCAGGTGATGCCAAACCACTTCCATTTGTTGAAGACACAGCTGTATCTCCTGAAGTATTGCCAGAATTTGTATCTAAATTCGACAAAATCATAAAAAAATATGGAACTGAAGCCGGCTATTACGGTCATGCTAGTGTCGGATGTTTGCATATTCGACCGTTAATTAACCTGAAAAACCAACAGGGAATTGATCGTATGACTGGTATTGCTGACGAAGTTAGTGACCTAGTCCTAGAATATGGAGGATCTCTAAGCGGAGAACATGGAGATGGACTAGTTCGAAGTGGGTACAACGAAAAAATGTTTGGTAGCCAGCTTTATCAGGCTTTTAAGGATGTCAAAAACACTTTTGATCCTAAAGGAATTATGAATCCTGGAAAAATCGTGGATTCCCCACCAATGACTGAAAATTTAAGATATGGAACTACGTACAATACAATCAATCCAGGAAATGGATTTGCCTTTAATACTGAAGGGGGAAGTCTCCCTTCAGCTATAGAAATGTGCAATGGGCAGGGAGAATGCAGAAAAGTAACTAGCGGGACAATGTGCCCATCTTATATGGTGACAAGAGATGAAGAACACTCTACTCGAGGTAGAGCAAATGCATTAAGAGCAGCTATATCTGGAGCTATTCCAACCTCTTCTTTGACAGATGAAAGAATGTATCAAGTGATGGATTTATGTCTTGAATGTAAGGGGTGCAAATCAGAATGCCCTTCAAACGTAGATATGGCAAAAATCAAATATGAATTCCTTTCCATATATCATCAAAAAAATGGATATAAGCTGAAGAACAGGTTTTTTGGTAATGTCGACTCATTAAGTAAGTTAGGTTCGTTTTTTGCACCAATATCTAATTTAACTATAGAAACACCATTAATGAAAATCCTTTTAGAGAAATTCATAGGAATTGACCAAAGACGTAAGCTACCTACTTTTTCTTCTCAAACATTGAAACAATGGTTTAGAACTAAACCAAAGCAAGTCAAGTCTTCAAAGGGTACAGTATTACTTTTCCCAGACACGACTACAAATTTTAATCACCCAAATATAGGGAAATCTGCAGTAGAACTTATTCAAAAGTTAGGGTATGAAGTTATTATCCCAGATGTAAAATGTTGCGGAAGGCCAATGCTCTCAAACGGAATGATGGATAAGGCCAAGTCTAATATTAATTTCAATTACAATTTGATTGCACCCTATGTAGAACAAGGAGCAAAATTAGTAGGAATTGAACCAAGCTGCATTTTGGGATTTATCGGAGATTTTCCAGACCTTTATTCAAACAAGGATATTTCACAAAAGGTTTCTGACAATACTATGTTAATAGAAGAATTTGTATTAGAGGCTTTAGAAAAAGACCCTCAAATCAACTTTACTAATCACCCTGAAAACCAAAAAGCATTACTTCATGGTCATTGTCATCAAAAAGCTTTAAAAGGCACTGAGGCTGCTATGAAAATATTATCTCAAATTCCCGGATTACATACACAAGAAACTAACGCTGGCTGCTGTGGTATGGCAGGATCTTTTGGATATTTTAAAAATCATTATGAAATTTCGATGGAAATCGGTGAACAATCACTATTTCCATCTATTAGAAACTCTGACCCTGAAACATTGATAATCAGTGAAGGAGTATCTTGTAGAGAACAAATTGAAACAGGCACTACTAGAAAAACAAAACATTTAGTAGAAGTAATTAACGAATACTTATAGGAGAAATCATGAATATAGGATTTGTAGGAGTTGGCTTTATGGGAAAGCATATGGCTATAAATCTTATAAATGCTGGTCATTCCATTAAAGTCTTTGATATCAATAGCAGTATTGTAGATGAGCTATGTGAACTAGGTGCAAGTAAGGCGAATTCACCCCAAGAAGTTTGTTTAGAAACCAAATTAGTATTTACCTCTCTCCCAACTCCTCAAATAGTTGAGGAAGTATTCATGTCTGAAGGTGGAATTTTTTCACAAGCATCTCCTGGAACAACAATGATAGATTTGAGTACTACTGATCCTGAAACAATCAAAAGAATAGCATCTCAAGGTTCAAAAATTAATGTACATTTTCTTGATGCCCCAGTAAGTGGTGGAACTAGTGGAGCTGAAAATGCCACCTTGTCCATCATGGTTGGTGGAGATAAAGAAAAATTTGAAGAATTCGAGCCAATTCTAAACATTTTAGGAGATAAAATAATGTACTGCGGAGAATTAGGTAGCGGTGCAACATGTAAGATCGTCAACAATCTGATAGGAATGTCTGTAGGGGTACTTTTATCAGAAGCATTCACATTAGGAATTAAATCCGGAGTTAATCCCTCAATTTTATACGAAGCTATATCCAAAAGTAGCGGTAATACGGGACAAATGCACTCTTTCCCAAATAGTGTCTTTATAAACAATTTTGATCCCGGATTCAAGTTAGAATTAGGAGCAAAAGATGTAGGATTAGCTACTGAAATGGGAAGAAAAACTGGAGTTCCTATGGAAGTATCAAATTTAATTCATCAAAAATATATCGAGGCTATGAACAAGTCTCTAGGTAAAGAAGTTAGTTTAGCAATAGTTAAACTTCAAGAAGAAAAATCCGGTGTGAAAATTAGATATAAACAATAGATTTGACAAACTAATCTATCAAATCTATCATGGGTAAACAATTGAATATATCGTCGATAGAGTGGCAAGCTAGGTCCCAATCCTTTTATCTTGTCCGGCAACCTTCAACCTTAAAGGTGCCCTTGGGAAGTAAGACGAGGTTCTTAAGAACAAAAGGTGCGGTGCTCTCCGTGCGGAGAGCTTTTTTTTTGACATTTTACGCACCTCAATAAAAGGAGTGTTTTATATGTCATATGCTATGAACCTAATCTGTAGAGAATGTGGAGCTGAATACCCAACTCAGCCATTAAATGTATGCGAATTTTGTTTTGGACCATTAGAGGTACAATACGATTTTGCTCAGATCAAAAACAATGTATCGAGAAAAACAATTTCTAATGGTCCAAATTCAATGTGGAGATATTCTCAGTTTCTTCCTGTAGACATAGAAAATTCCATAGATATAGGAACAGGATTCACTCCTTTAATTCATGCTAAAAATCTTGGAAAGCAATTAGGATTAGACTATCTATACATCAAAAATGATAGCGTCAACCCTACTTTCTCTTTTAAAGACAGACCTGTCGCAATCACTACTAGTAAAGCTTTAGAATTTGGTTTTGAAGTGCTAGCTTGCGTTTCCACTGGAAATCTAATGGGTTCAGTCGCAGCTCATGGTTCAAAAGCTAATTTAGATACATATGTTTTCTACCCTCAAGATTTAGAATTATCAAAAATCTTTGGTGCTGCTGTTTACGGATCAAAAATGATAGCTATAGAAGGAAATTATGATGATGCAAATCGTTTTTGCAGTGAATTATCAGATATATATCCCTGGGCTTTTGTAAACATAAATATGCGACCTTTTTATGCAGAAGGAAGCAAAACATTGGGTTATGAAATAGTAGAGCAACTAGGTTGGAAAGCACCCAATCATTGCGTAGTACCAGGAGCATCAGGAGAACTTCACACTAAAGTTTGGAAGGGTATCCAAGAATTTATTGATTGTGAATTAATTGAAAATACGATTCCCAAAATGCACTTAGCTCAACCAGAAGGGTGTTCACCTATTTCTTCAGCATTCAAATCAAAATCTCGGCAAATTCAGCCCATAAAACCTTCTACAATAGCTAAATCATTAGCAATTGGGAATCCTGCTTCGGGACCTTTTTCTATAGATGTATTAAACCAAACACATGGAAGTGCTGAAATAGCTCCAGAAAATACTATAATAGATTCAATTAAGCTTTTAGCAGAAACAGAAGGAATATTCACAGAAACAGCAGGTGGTGTTGTAATTTCAAGTTTAATAGAATTAGTAAAAAAAGATAAAATCAAAAAAGATGAAACCGTTGTGGCATTCATAACTGGAAATGGTTTAAAAACACTTGAGAGTATGGGAGAAATAAATCAAAATACTGTATCCTGTATGCCCAACATATCATCATTTGATCTAGTAAAATCAAACTTGAAATTTTAAATACTAAAAGGAAAATTAATGAGTGCAACAGTTAGAATCCCCACTCCATTACGTAAAGTCACTAACGGTGCTGACAAAGCTTCAGTAGAAGGAAATTCAATTTCAGAAGCAATAGAGTCTTTAGAAAATATATTCCCCGGAATTAAAAAAAGAATCTGTGAAGAATCAGGTGAACTTAGAAGTTTTGTTAATGTATTCGTAAACGGCGAAGACATAAGATTTTCAGACGGAATAAATACGCCTATTTCTTCCGGAGATGAAATCAGTTTAGTTCCCGCAGTTGCAGGCGGGAAACACTAATTCTTTCTTTGTAATAATCTTTGATGTTCATCAGCAATTTTATATTCATTTAAATAATCAATATAAAAATTTTCAAATTGATTATTTTCAATCCTATCCTTAACTTGATTCATCAAATTCACTAAAAATCTCAAATTGTGAATCGATGCCAATTTGTAAGCAAGATATTCTTTTGCTCTAAATAAATGATGAAGATAAGCAGCTGAAAAATTTTCGCAAAAATAACAATCACATGATTCATCAAATTTTTGGTCTAATTCTCTATACAAATTATTGGTAATATTTTTCCTTCCAAACCGTGTATAAAGAGCACCATTTCTAGCAACTCTAGTTGGAAGAACACAATCAAACATATCTACACCATTTTTGACACCAATCAATAAGTCTTCAGGTGACCCAACTCCCATTAAATATCTAGGCTTATTTTCTGGTAACTGTTGAGTTGTAAAAGCAAGTGTTTGATACATTTCTTCTTTAGATTCACCCACACTAAGCCCACCAATTGAATACCCTGGCAAATCAAATGAAGTCATCATATTAACTGATTTTTGCCTTAAGTCTTTAAACAATCCTCCTTGAATAATCCCAAACAAATCTCCATTGAATTCTTTTTTCGCTTGTAAAGATCTTTCCATCCACCTTGAAGTCATTTCCAAAGCTTCATCAATTTGATCAAAGTTAGAATCTGGTGGCAAACAAACATCAAGAGGCATCCAAATATTTGAACCTAATTCAAATTGTATTTGAATTACTTTTTCTGGTGTGAGGATATGGGAACTACCATCAATATGAGATTTAAAATTTATACCTTCTTCAGAAATTTTGCGTAAATGCTGTAAGCTAAAACCTTGAAAACCACCACTATCAGTTAAAATTGGATGATCCCAATTCATAAATTTATGTAACCCACCAAGCCTATGAATCAAATCTGAACCAGGTCGTAAATTTAAATGGTAAACATTCCCTAGAATAATTTCAGCGCCTATTTTTTCTAAATCGAAATTATCTAAAGCTTTAACTGAACCTTGAGTAGCTACAGGCATAAATACTGGAGTTTGAATACTTCCACGAGAAGTTTCTAAAATCCCAACACGGGCAGAACCTTCTTTGGCTTTTAAAGAAAATTTCAACTATATCTCCAGCTTCTAAAATAGATTAATTTTGAATCCTTGTAGAAGTAATTGTATTCCTAAAATCAATACTACTACTAACAACAATCTTAAAATCCATACCCCTTCAATTTTTTCAGAAATCCATGCGCCTACCTGTCCCCCTAGCATTAATCCTGTACCCGCACATATCAACGTTGGGAAAAATTGAATGTTCCCCAAAAAAGCGTATGTGAGTGAACCTAATGTTGTATAAATGCATAAAGAAAAAATAGATGTAGCAACAGCTATTTTAATAGGAAAACGAAATCCATAAACCAAGATAGGTGTACGTAAAAATCCACCGCCTGTTCCAAAAAAACTTGAAACAAACCCCAAAAAAACATTCACAAACCCCAATCCTAATTCGTGAACTTGATAAAAATATTTTTCATTATTTAAAGTATTAATATATCGATTTTTTACAAACCTATTTTCTGGAACTGAGCTTTTACTTAGATTATGAGTAGGACGATCATTTAGATTTTTTCTTAAAAACATATAGATCGATAAAGAAACCAATAAAACCCCGAATAAAATTTTAAAAATATCTTGAGGAACTGTCTGTAAAAAAATAGGAGCGATTACAGCTCCAGGTATAGAAACCAAACCAGAAATAATTCCACTACGATAATCAATCATATGTTTTCGATGGTAAGCCCAAGCTCCTGAAAAACTATTGATAGTTACAAGAGCTAAAGATGTGCCAACTGCCAAATATGGGTCAAGATTAAAAAAAAGAATCAACACTGGTGCCAATATAAATCCACCACCCGCGCCAATTAACACACCATAGGTTCCTGTAGTAAATCCCAATACAAGATATCCAATAGATAATAAAAATAATTTAAATGTTAATTCATCCAACATATATTCAATCAAACTGAAATTTTTTTAATAGCCTCTTTAACAATTTTGAGATCTACTTGATTATTAGTTTTAGCTTTACCGATATCGTGTAGAACAACCCAATTGATAGTCCCTCTAGAAGTTTTTTTATCAGATTTCATGGTTTCTAAAATCAAATTCATATTTAATTTAGAAGAATCAATAGGCAACCCATAATTTTGTAAAACCCCTTTTTGCCTTTCTACATTTTGATGATTTAATAATCCTATAGATTCAGAAATATATGCTGCAGCCATCATTCCAATACTCACTGCTTCACCATGTAAATAACTCATATAATTTGTAGAAGCCTCAATTGCATGCCCAATTGTGTGGCCATAATTCAATAAAATCCGAATCCCTAAAGTTTCTTTTTCATCCTTTGAAACCACATTAGCTTTGATTGCTACACTTTTACGAATAATTTGTGTAGCAATTTCAGGATGTAAAGATTTAATCCTTTTTGAATCATTTTCAAAAGATTCAAAAAGTTGTTTATCTAAAATTAATCCATGTTTTATAGCTTCCGCCCAACCTGAATTCAGTTCCCTTTCTGGTAAAGTTTCTAGAGTTTTAACATCAGAAAGAACAAATTTAGGTTGATAAAATGCTCCCACCAAATTTTTGCCTTGAGGTAAATCAACACCTACTTTCCCACCTATAGAAGAATCCATAATAGCTAAAAGTGTTGTAGGGATTTGAGCAAATGCAATACCTCTTAGAAAAGTAGCTGCTACATAACCAGCTATATCTCCTACTACTCCGCCCCCAACAGCTAAAATCATATCTCCTCTTTCAGCTTTATTCATTGCTAACCATTCATAAATTTTCAAAACAGTATCTAAATTTTTATTAGATTCCCCTGATGTCATTATGAAGGTTTTTGAATCAAATCCAGAATTACTAAGACTTGAGGCAACCTCAGATGCATGATTATGAACATATTCATCTGTAACTAAAAATAATTTTCCAGGAGTAATTATTTCACTTAATCTTTCTCCCAATTCATTTAAAATATCCCATCCTACCCAAATGGGATAAGTAGCATTTGGAGTTTCAACAATAGCTGCTAAATCTGATTGAAATTTATTCACTAAATAATTCCTCTATAATTTCATCACTAATTTGATCAGGTGTTTTATTTTCGGTATCAATACAAATATCCGCCAACTTATAATTACTCTCTCTCGATTTTAATACTTGAATAATTCCCTGGAATTTATCAGAATTTTGGTCAATTACTGGGCGATAAGATTCTCTACCAAATTTTCGCATTTCTTGATTTAAACGATTAAAAATTGTTTCTGGAGAAGCAGTCAATAATATAACTATACCGGTCTTATTCATAATTTTTCTATTTCTAGCTATGGTGGGAAGACCACCCCCAGTAGATATAACAGATTTTTCATTTAACGAAGCTTCTTCAAGAACTAAAGTTTCTACACCTCTAAAGTAATCTTCACCTTTATTAGAAAATATATTTGGGATTGTTTCGTGTTGTGACAATTCAATCTCTTCATCAAGGTCAACAAAAGTCAAACCATTTTTTTTAGACATAAGTTTTCCAACCGTAGTCTTACCTGTGCAGGAAAATCCTGTTAAATATATATTTTGTCCCATATAAATTTCACTTGAAAATATGATTTATTTAGTCTACAACATACTAGTAGTCTTCAAAATAAGGAATATTTGATGAATCAAAGAATTGATTTAAGAAATTTAAATGAGTTGCGACAAATCTCATATGAAATCAATCCATTATCTTTTGCTCAAGGATCTGTAATTTTCTCTACGGGTATGACAAAAGTTCTATGTTCTATAACAATTGAAAATCGTGTCCCCCGATTTATAGAAGGTCAAAACACAGGATGGTTAACTGCTGAATATTCTATGTTACCCGGATCAACCAATCCCAGAAGCTCTAGAGAAAATGTTAATAAGGGTAGATCAAAAGAAATTTCAAGATTAATAGGAAGAACTTTACGGTCTGCAGTAGATCTAAAATCATTAGGAGAAATCACAATCAATGTTGATTGTGATGTTCTTCAAGCAGATGGAGGAACTCGCACAGCTTCAATTACTGGTTCTTATATAGCATTGCATATAGCATTAACCAATTTATTAAATGGTCAAACAACACCCATTACAGAAATTTTAACCCCAACTGCAGCTATAAGCGTAGGACTATTTGATGGAATAGCCTTTTTAGACTTATGTTATGAAGAAGATTCTAGAGCAGATTCTGACTTCAATATAGTAATGGGCAAAAACAAAGAAACTCTTGAGTTAGTAGAAATTCAAGGAAGTGCGGAGGGGAAAAGATTTTCCAGAAAATCATTTGATAATGTTCTAGACCTAGCTACACAAGGAGTATCAGAATTAATGGAAATTCAAAACAAGATAATTACAGAGTCAATCAGTTGAAAATGTTAGGTATAAATCGATATTTAATCATAGTTGGCGCAGGACTTTTCATATTAATAGTTTCCAGCCTTATAGTTGCATTAACAGCTAAAGTTTCCACACTAGAGGAAGGAACTCCTGAAAGATCTGTCCAACTTTTTCTAGAAAATCTAAAAAATGATCAATTTTCAGAGGCCCACAGTTTCTTGACACAAGGGAAACAAAAAACATGTGATGCTGTTCATTTTCTCAGGGAATTTAGTGATTACGGAGATTCAGATCTTCAAGACGCTAATATTTCATGGATTAAACCTAATCAAGAAATCGCACAGGCAACAATTGTCAATTTAGAAATATCTCGAATAGAACCCTCTCCATTTGGTTCCTCAGAAAACTCATACCAAGAATCTTTCACCTTAATCTTTGAAGATAACATGTGGAAAATAGCAGAATTTAATTTCCCTATGAACTGTTTTAAAGAAGCTTTGAACTAAATGATCAGTCAAATAATATTTATAAGTTTATGGTATGTAACTTTTTCCTATTTCATCATTTGTTTATACAAACTTGCTACTAGAAAATCTCAAGTCCAAAATCTCGATATCACTGGTTCTCCAACAAGAAGATTTTACTTTTATATTGTAAGTTTTATAGGCTTACTAATGACTTCATCTGGATTACTCGCATTATTGACATTCATAGTCAACAGAAGCCTTTCAGCTAACCTAGTTGATTTAGATTTCGGACCAGTAGCATTAGGAATTTCGAGTATTATTGTAGGGTACCCATTATGGTTATTTCATTGGAAATCTATTAATAAACAAATCTCCGAATATCCTGCAGAATATTCATCAATTTTCCGAACTTTTTATTTATATTTTACTGCTGTATTAAGTATTTCATTTGCAACTTATTTCCTAATAGAAGCCTTCCTTTTTATTCTTGGAGTAGGAAACGAGAACCAAGAATTAAAAGATGCAATCAATTCAATCATTAGGGGATTATTTTCTTTGGGAATTTGGATTTTTCATTGGAAATTAATTCAAAAAGAAGAGACACTGGTTTCTTCAGAAACATATTATGTATTTAGAGACATTTATCTTTTTTCTATTTCTATAACCAGTTTAATCATATTATCTACTTCTGTATCCAATATATTAATATCCATTTTAAGTTCAGGGTATGACACATTATTTAATAACCACCTCATTATCGGTTCTTCATCACAATCAATATGGTGGGATGTCAGAATTGGAATCATTGGAATCGTTTTCGGGTCATTCTTATGGATATTTCACTGGTTATTAAATATCAACAAATCTCCGAGAAGATCAACTGAAGCAATAGTAGTTTACATAATTACTTTGATATCAGGATTTGTAGCAATTTTCGCAATTGGAGGCATCATAAATGATATATTGAATTTTATAATACCTACAGAATCTCAAACAGAATCTACTCTATCAAGTTTGTTTAATAATTACCCTTCAGCCATTACCATATTAATAATTTCATTATCATTGTTTTTTTATCACAGAAATCATATCCGCCAAAAAGATAATTTTGATCAAATAAATAGATCTAATCAAATTTTCACTTACTCATTCACGTTTTTAGGAGTTTTATTACTTTTCCCAGGAATAACTATTTTATTTCACTCACTAGTAATGTCCGGATTTGAAAATATTTCGGATACAAATAATTCAACACTCATTACAGGTATAACATTCATTTTAGTTGGATCTTTTACTTGGTATTTCAATTGGAGACATGCTCAATCTAGAACAGAAAACGGTTTAGATTTGGGTTCAGCTTCACGACGAGCTTATTTTTTAACCATATTTGGCATAGGAATTGTACTGTTCGCAATAAGTTCGCTTACTATTCTTTTCTTCTCAATACTGCATATTTTAGAGCTTAAATTTGGTGTAGAAACTATTAAATCTACTAGAATATTCATATCACTCATTGTAGGTATTGCTACGATTCTTCCATTTCATTATAAAGTTTATAAAAATGAAAAAAATTCCTACAAAACCCCTTCAAATAAACACTTTATCAAAAAAAATGTGACTATATTGTGTCAAATAAATGATTCTGAATTCATAAAACAATTACAAATCGAACTTGGATATTCTATTAATGCAGTTGAATGGACAGATGACGGCATAAAGAATCTGTCTACAAAATATTTATCTGTCCCAAAAATATCAGAAGCAATAAACAATTCAAAAGGCTCTAACGTGATAGTGATTTTTGAGGAAAATGGTGCAAAAGTTTTGTCCCATTCCGGTAAAAATATTAAGAAAATTTAACTGAAGTTTTCTTTTGATAACTCCATTAACAAAAAATCTTGCCCACCTCTTCTTACTGGCCTAACTTCTTTAAAACCTACCTTAGTAAAAGCTGATTGAGCCCTATAATTCCATGACAAGGTATGCAAATAAACTCTATTAAGTTCCAATGTGTGAAATAAATACTTTAAAATTACTTGTAATGCGTCTGCTCCATAACCTTTACCCCAATAATCTTTATGACCAATCATTATTCCAATTTCAGTTTCTTTTTTTTGTGGATTTAAATCGTAATACATCACATTTCCAATGTGTATACCGTCTAAAGTTTCTAGTGCTAATCGCTTAGATCTATAGCTAGCAAACCGCATTTCTTCACGGGAATATCTTAAAAAATCTTCATAAGACATATTAATGGGACGTGTTGCATCTAATCTAGAAAGTTCTTGATCTGTTCTCCAAGAATATTCATTTTCAATATCTTCTAAACGTTTTTCTCTTACACGAACTTTTTGACCTGATTCATCCACTATAGGCAAATCTTTTAATTCATCTTTTGTCCGATTAAAAGCTTTTTTAAACAAATTAAATCCTAACAAAGTTAAGTATATTCAATATTAGATCACAAATTTGTTAAATTTGTTTAATCTATTGTAGGAATTTAGTTTCAGTTGTATGATAGGTCGGATATCTCAGAGAGATCGTATGATTCAAGGAGGGGTTTTTTTTTTGCAAATAAAAATTTCAAAACCTACAAATTCCTTATCTCCAATATTAAATAACTTGTCTCAATGGACAAGTTTTTTTTTGCCTTTTGAATCTACTAACGAATATTTGAGGATCCATCATGACTAAATCTTCAAATC
>CAJWPE010000009.1 GCA_913045625.1 uncultured Chloroflexota bacterium
TAACTTAGTAGGAGTTTTCTGGAACATTAGATTATTAATGATCGGTCAAATTGATCCCAAAAGTAGGAATGCTTTCATTTCTGGCTCACGGATAACTTCCCACAAAATTTCTCTAAAATTTTCTATAAATTCTTTTAATTATTTTCCTGTTACACAAGTGCTTTAAAGGTGGTGAAGAGGTGACATATTATGGCTAAATTTGTGTTTGTTACAGGAGGAGTAGTTAGTTCTGTAGGTAAAGGTGTGACTGTAGGTTCTATTGGCAAAATTCTGAAGAATCAAGGATTTGAAGTTTCTTTATTAAAGCTTGACCCTTATCTAAATGTTGACCCTGGAACTATGTCGCCATATCAACATGGAGAAGTTTTTGTTACTACTGATGGTGGAGAGACTGACCTTGATTTAGGTCATTATGAGCGCTTTGTAGATGTTGATCTCACTCGATCTTCTAATCTGACAGCGGGTCAGGTTTACAGTGAAGTGATTTCAAGAGAAAGGAAAGGAGAATTTTTGGGAGGAACTATTCAAGTTGTTCCTCATCTGACAGATCGTATCAAGCAGCATATGCACGACTTAGCTGAAGAGAGTGATGCTGATGTGATAGTCGTTGAAGTAGGTGGGACTGTAGGAGATATAGAAGGATTGCCTTTTCTGGAAGCTATTAGGCAGATGAGAAATGAAGTGGGTCGTGATAATGTTTTTTATATTCACCTAACTTTTCTCCCAAGTATTTCATCTACAGGTGAACTAAAAACAAAACCCACGCAACACAGTGTCAGAGAACTTAGAGGTATAGGTATTCACCCTGATGCAATAGTTTGTCGTAGCGACACTCCAGTGCCTGAAAGCCTAAGGCAAAAAATTGTGGTTCATTGTGATGTCCCATTAGAAGGTGTTTTTACTATCCCTACTGTTTCTAGTATTTATGAAGTGCCTCTTTTGTTAGAAAAACAAGGGATTCCTCAGCTGATTACGAATAGCTTGAATTTAATTTCTGATGACAAATCAATACCTTTAACCTTGAATGGTTGGGGTAAATTAGTTGAGAGAATTAAGACTCCCAAAGAGAATTTGAAGATAGGTTTAGTAGGGAAATATGTAGATTTACATGATGCTTATATGTCTGTCAAAGAAGCGTTGATTCACGCTGGGCTATTTCATTCATTAAATATTGATATTGATTGGATAGCTGCAGAAGAAATTGAAAAAAATAGTCCTGATCACTTTTTGAGTGACTTGCAAGGTATTGTTATTCCTGGAGGGTTTGGTGATAGAGGTGTAGAAGGAATGATTTCTGCTGTCGAATATGCTAGAGAAAATAAGATTCCTTATTTAGGGTTATGTTTAGGAATGCAAGTGATGGTAATTGAAGCAGCTAGGAATTTACTGGGGAAAAAGTCTGCAAATTCCCAAGAGTTTGATGTTAATACTCCTGATCCCGTTATTCACTTGATGGAAGACCAAGTTGATGTTACCCAAAAAGGTGGGACCATGAGGTTAGGAGTGTATCCATGTGTTATTCAGCCAGATTCTTTAACTGCTATAGCTTATGATGAATCCTTGGTTATGGAACGTCATAGGCAT
Organism: uncultured Chloroflexota bacterium; assembly: GCA_913045625.1. GTDB lineage: Bacteria > Chloroflexota > Dehalococcoidia > Lucifugimonadales > UBA826 > AG-426-M11. The sequence goes on from CAJWPE010000009.1 coordinate 1,585, forward strand.
AGATATGAGGTTAATAACAATTATCGTGAAGATTTACTGAAAGTAGGATTGAAGCCTACTGGTCTTTCCCCTGATGGAAGTCTGGTTGAAATAATGGAAATTGAAGATCATCCGTTTATGGCTGGCACGCAATTTCATCCAGAATTTTTGTCTAGACCCGTTCGCCCTCATCCTATGTTTAGAGAATTTGTCGCAAAATCATACGAGGTATCCAAAAACCCCAAATTGTAGACTCTCTAATTTAATAGTGTTATTATTGTGTTGTTCCAAAACAACATATCATTCTAATGATTGCGGTTGTTTCCCTTAATTTTAATTCCAAATAATTCTGTGATTTCAGAAACTATTTGAAACCCCTAATTTTTATTTACAGTAAAAAATAATACAGAGGTACATATGCAACTTGCCGAGCTTCAAGCGAAAACAGACCAAGAATTGTTTGATTTTGCTTTGGAAGAAGAATTAGTAGAAGAAGGTCCGCTTCCTAGGCGGATGGATATTTTAAGAAAACTTTTTAAGTTCTACACAGATAAAGACGAAGATGTAGACGCTTGTGGGGTTTTATCCATACTCAATGACGGGTATGGTTTTTTGAGACAGAATAGCGATCAGAGAGGTGCTGGAGATGTCTATGTGTCTCAGTCTCAGATCCGAAGGTTTAGTTTAAGAACTGGAGATTTTGTTTTAGGAAATGTAAGACCACCAAAAGATGGAGAGAAATATTTTGGATTAGTTAAAGTTGCAGAAGTTAACGAGACTGATCCTGAAAGTTCTAAAAAAAGAAGACGATTTGAAGATTTGACTCCAATATTTCCTGAAGAAATGATTATTATGGAGACTGGTCAAAAGCAATTAGCTACACGATTGATTGATATGATGTCACCAGTTGGGCGCGGCCAAAGGGGACTGATAGTTGCTCCCCCGAAAGCAGGTAAGACTACATTGTTGAAACAAATAGCTAATGGTATTTCTGAAAATTCACCTGATATTCACATTATGGTAGCTCTGATTGGTGAAAGGCCTGAAGAGGTAACTGATATGAAACGATCAATTAAAGGAGAAGTTTTTAGTTCTACTTTTGATGAACCGGTAGAAGATCATTGTCGAGTTGCTGATTTAGTGTTGGAGCGATCAAAAAGATTGGTGGAATCTGGAGAACATGTTTGTATTCTATTGGATTCAATTACCAGGATGACTCGAGCATATAACCTTGCTGTTCCAAGTAGTGGAAGGACTTTGTCTGGAGGTATGGATCCTGTAGCTTTGTATCCACCGAAGAAATTTTTTGGTGCTGCTCGGAATACTGAAGAAGGTGGTAGCTTAACTGTACTTGCTGCATGTCTTGTAGATACTGGTAGCAGGATGGATGATGTGGTTTATGAAGAATTTAAAGGAACCGGTAATATGGAAGTTCATTTGGATAGACGAATGTCTGAAAGACGAATTTTCCCCGCAATAGATATAACAAAGAGCGGAACAAGAAGAGAAGAAATATTACTAGGCGATGATAATTTAAGTAAAATTTGGACTGTACGTAGAATGTTGACCATGAGAGAAGATACTCAAATGTCTGAAAAAGATTGGTCCGAGGGAGTAGAGACGTTTTATAAGAGCATTCTTGCAACAAAAAATAACGCAGAGTTCTTATCGAAGCTAAAAGATTTTTAAAATATCTGCAATTTTTTTAATTGACAGTATTATTTAATCCCCATAGAATTTTATTTGTTGATAAATAGACCTTGGGTTAAATCATTTTTTAATGGCTTTAACAAAAAAATAAGTTTTTATAAAAGATAAAAAACAGGGTTATTTCTCTTGACAACAGAGTGGTGGTGATGTACAAATTCATAGGTCGGAGGCGTAATGCCTTGGACACGATTACTATTAGCTGTAATGCTGTAGTTTTTTAGACATATAACTTCCTCCTTGGGGAGGAAATTTAGGGAACCGCAAAAAATAACCCAAAAGGGGGACAGAGAAAGTGAAGAATTTACTTAAGTTTATAGGCATAGGATTAGTGCTCGTAATGGCTGTATATTCTCAAGGTGTTTCGACAGATACGCCTGTAGAAGCAGCAGCAGCAGCGATTGCTAATAATGACATTGAGTTTCTTGAAAACGACTCAAGCAATGAGGGCCAAGTAGTTAAGCACTACCCAGCAACTTCAGCTGGTGGTACTAACGCTCAAACTCATGATGTTCGTTTTTTCATAAACGACTCTGACCTCAACAAGGTTCAGGACGGACTTACTACCATTAGAGGTAATAACGGTAATGCCAACGTGAACACAATTCAGCATGAGTCAACTATTGAGTTGGATGCTGATGATAAAGGTACTATTGACGCATCTGATGCTGGATCTGATGATGATCCTTTGGGTACAATGACTGACACTGATGGTTATGACTCAGCAGGATCTCCTAAAACAGCTCTTGTAGCAAATACACTTGCTGTTAAGTTAGGTGCTGCGGTTAAGACTTTCCAGATTGACGCTCAGGATGACGTAAACGGAACATTCAGTTTGTCTGCAGACGCTATCATTTCAGATACAGTTTTCTTGACTGCAACTTATAAGTTCAACTCTGTACAGACATATAGTGCTGTACCAACTGGAACTACTGGTGCAGGTGTTGACATTAATACACGAAGAGCAAAAGTAACTAGTACTTCTGACTCTGGTGGAGAATGGGTAGCGATTGGTGAGAAATCAGGAATTAGCTTGACTCATGCCAACCTTGCTGCTTCAACTGCTATTGATTCTAAGTACTTCGGTGGTACTGTAAAAATTGGGTCAGATGCTTCTTATGCCGCATCAGGTGACTCAACTATTTGGGTACAAGACGGAGACACATTGACAGTTACTTACTACGGCGCAGGTACTGATAGCGACGGAAGTGGTGCTATTGAATCTGACGAAATTGGATCAGTAGTGGCTTCTACTACAGCTACTATTGACGACTCTGCTCCATCTATTGGAAATGTAAGTCCAGAAGATGGAACACTTACTAAAGATACTTCTCCAGATCTTTCATTCACAATGACTGATACAGGATCTGGATTTGGTAGTTCAGTTACTACTTTCGGTAGTTACGTAGCCGTTTTCATTAACGGTTGTATCGTTACAGATGCAGAATTGGGTGTAAGCTCATTTGCTAAGGATTCGATTACAGTAACTTATACAGCTCCTGTTGGAACTGCATATTCTGCCGATGCTACCGCTGGTGGACCAGACATCAACTGTACTACGCTTACTACTGGTCAATCCAACACAGAAGCTGAAGACAGAACTGGTGGTGGATTCGAAATTAATACAACATCTGCTAATGCTGATGCAACATTGAAGCGTACTACTGATGGTAATGCTTTCCCTATTTCAATTGTTGCTACTGACGCAGCTGGTAACTCCAAGACTCTTGGTGCCAGAACTGGTGGTGGATCAACTGACTTAGATGTATTAGTTGACTCAGTAGCTCCTGCTGCAACTGGTGTTACTGGTGCTAAAGCATGGAGTAGTGCTGACAAGAAAGATGTAGACGACAACAGCTCAATCAAGATTGTATTTGATGAGAGTATAGATATTGATTCTGTTACAGCATCTGACTTCTCAATCAGTGGAACAGGTGTAACAAGTACAGAGATTGTTTCTATCACTTCAGGTGGTGGTACAGCAGCAGCTCCTGCATTAGCTGGAACCGCTGTATATTTGGACTTAGGTGCTGATCTAGGGCCTAACGCTAAACCTAAAGTTAAGTTGGTGAGTTCAGTTTCGGACTTGGCAGGTAATGAGTACAAGCCTACTTCTTCACAGATGACTAATAATGGTGGAATTACATTAGGTACTGCCGCTGATGGTGTTAAACCAACACTATCTGGTATGGCTATTGGTGATAACTTATTAGACTCTAAAGAAACTACATCAATTTCATTGACTTCAAATGAAAACTTAACAAAGACTAATGAAACACTAGCTAATGGTTGTACTTGTGGATCTGTTACAGGATCTATTGATGCAACTGTTGACTTGAAAGCAGCTAACAATGCTACTGATCCAGGTGGAGTTGGACTTGATACAGAGAAACTATCTGTAACATTGTCAACACCAACAACAGGTAGTGCTTCTATCAAAGAGATTAATGCACCGTTTAGTGATCCTACAGGAACACCTTCTGCAGGTATTTTCGGAATCACAATGGTCGGTAAAGATGCTGGTAACAACAAGGGTATTGGTGGAATTGTTAAAGTAACTGACGAAGATATTTCTAAGTACTTTACTGCTGCTGGTGCACTTGCAGGTGATGGTGCCCTAAACGCTGATGGTGAAGAACTTTCATTCAAAGTAAAGAATGGACCTTTGGCTGACAGTGATGGAGACGGGGAATTGTCTGATGAACTTATTGGAATGTCAGTTGGTGGTACAGCTAAAACAGCCGTTCAAATTGCTGGTGTTCACATTGAGCACATCGACTTAGGTGAAGCAGAAACTATTACATTACAAGTTCCTACTATTGCTACTTTAGGTGCTATAGCTGCTGATTCAACAGTTAAAGTTACTTACTACTATGTTGCTGATGCAAACGTAGTTGAAGTTGACAAAGACGCTCCTACAGCTACATTTAGCCCAGCAGATGGTGCAACAACTACTGACACAACACCTTCAATTAGTGTTACTTGGGACGATGATGAGTATGGATGGGACTCTTTCACAACTGTTACTTTGACTAAAGCAGAAATGAAAGATCCTGATGGAACTGTTCTTGATATCAGTGCTGATATGACTTCTACTGATAATAAGTCTTTCTACTACAAGCCTTTGACAGCTTTGGCATTAGGTGAGTACAAGATGACATTTAAAGCTAAAGATGCTACTGATAACGAGAGCTCTGACAAGAGTTTCAAGTTCACAGTTAAAGCTAGAAGTAAGACTGAAATAGCTATGTCTCCAGGATGGAACTTGGTTTCAATACCAGGTGAACCTGCTGACAATGACATAAATGCAGTTATTACTAACTCACAGATAACTACTGTTTTGACATACGATCCATCAACACCAGGTGGATGGTTAACTGCAGTGAGAGATGGTGACCTATTGACTGGTACATTAACTACTATCGATGCTAGCCACGCTTACTGGGTATTATCAAATAACAGTGACAAGATTAAAGTTGATATTCCTGGATACACAGGTGGAGTTGCAGCAGTTCCTCCAGCCATTAACATTGTTGTTGGTTGGAACTTGATACCTGCTGTTTCACTATCAGGTGCAGCTTCATGGGACATTGACCTATACTTGGCTGGTCTTACATGGGTAAAAGCTAAGTCTTGGAATGCAGCTTCAGAAGCATGGATCGAATTAGATTCAATAACTGATAACAATGCTACTAGTATGACTAGTGGTAAGGGTTACTGGTTGTATGCTACTAAAGCAGGTACATTAGTGCCTTAAAGTGAATTTGCTTATAACTGAAGTTTAACTTCGGTATGGAGGCTCCTCTCTTATGAGAGGGGCCTTTTTTTTTCTTTTAATTTATACAGACGATCATGTATAATTGCATCATTATGTTGATAAAAAATAAAATACAGTTTTATGTGTTTTTTACACTATTGGTAACTCTTTTTTATTCCCAAACTTTTTCATCAGTTCATGCTGTTGGACCTGCTGGAATTCCCCCTTGGCCCTCTATATTTTCTGGAGACGTTACAGTTGATGGTGTTCCTGCTGAAGATGGATTAAAAGTTGTAGGTACTATTGATGATTACGTTTCAAATCCTGTTTATACCAAAAATGGTCGTATTTCAGGTTTAACAGTAGGTGGGCCTACGTCTGCATACTTTGGCAAAGATATACGTTTCTTACTTGAAGATGTTGTTTATGCTGATCAAGTTCCTAGATATTTGAATGTTGCTGTTCCAAGTAACACTCCTATTACATTAACTTTCCCTGCTATCCCATTACCTACTGCAACCCCTCTCCCTACATCTACCCCATTACCCACTGCTGTTCCTGCTGTTATCGCACCTGTTGTGCCTACTCCAGTACTTCCGACTCCCATACCCACAACAGTACCGATTGGACCTACTGATATTGGTCCATTAATTTTTAGTGGAAATGTTATTGTTTCTGGGGGTGCAAATGTTGAAGGTTTTGAGATTTCAGCTTCTTTTTCTGACTTTCCCACTACTTATCCTTCTGTCATTGATGCTGACTTGAAATATCACAATTTAGTTATAGATACTGATGATGATGATAGATTACATGACGGTGCTGAGATTACATTTTATTTAAATGGACCTGGTATTGATCCTGTGAATTCACTTAAATCTAATATCACAGCTACGTATTCACAAACTAGTGATGTCATCAGTATTCTGGATTTAGTTTTTGTTCCATCTTCTCCTTTGAAAATTCCGGAACCTGCAAAAGAAGAAGAGGTCTTTTTAAAATTTACACCTACACCTACAAATATACCCATACCACCGACTGCAACAGTTGTGACTTTGCCTACAGCTGAACCTGTTGAAGATGAACAAAATGAATCTTCTGCAGCATGTAATAAACCTGTTGGTAATGTCTCGCTTTTCACAGGAATGGGCAATATTATGACTATGGTTGGACCATTACTTTTCTTTATTGCTTATCGTAGAGTCAGGAAATTTTGGGATTAGTTGATCTAGATTTTATTTAGCAATATAACTTTTCTTTCAGGTGGCAAATTAGTATCTGTTACATTTAGCCTGTTCTGAGGTTGAATTTCACTACCGCCCAGTTCTGATATAAAGGCTTCTTTTGTGGTTCCAGATTCTTCAGAGCTTATATAATCATTAGTGGTAATAGGAATAATAATTCTAGGTTGAAGAGAAGTAATTAATTCTTGCAAATTGGAATTATTAAATGGGATTTGATCAGGCATAGGTAATAATAAAACATGAGGTTTACCTATTTGGTCAAATTGTGCAGGAGTTAATTTTTGTTTTAAGTTTCCTATATGACAAATAAGTAATCCTTCTACTTTAATACTGTAAATTGTGTTGAGGGCCTCATTTTGCGTATTATCTTCAGATTGTACCCCTGAACCTATCCCAGTTATGTAAAAATGCTTAATTTCGTACTCACCAGGACCTGAAATAATTTTAGGTGTTCCTTTTACTACAGAAACATTTGAATGTTTAGAATCTTCATTACTTACAGTGACAATATCTGCTTTGGGGGAATTAAAAAATTCTCCATCTGAGTTATCGAAAGGGTCTGTAATTAGAATGATGTCTCTGCTGTTGATTGAAATAGAAGAGTGTCCGAGCCAGTTAATTTCCATATTAAATCCGTTTTTTTAAGTAATTCGAGTATACCAATCACTTCTATGAATCTACAAGCTAATTATTACGCATTTAATGTAGAAGGTAATAAAGATTAATAGTATTCTATTTAATTATGTTTGAATCACTTACAGAAAAATTAAATTCGACTTTTGAGAAACTAAGAAATAAAGGTAAATTAACAGAAAAAGATGTTGATGATGCTTTAAGAGAAATTAGATTAGCGTTATTGGAAGCTGATGTAAATTTTAAAGTTGCTAGGTCTTTTGTTTCTACTATTAAAGAAAAAGTAATAGGTGATGAAGTATTATCTACTATTTCAGCTGGTCAACATGTGATCAAAACTGCACATGAAGAACTCATACACACATTAGGTGAAACATCTTCCAAATTATTAATTTCTGATACTAAGCCATCAGTTGTAATGATGGTAGGTTTGAATGGCTCTGGAAAAACTACAACATCCTCTAAATTAGCGGCGTATTTGAAAAAATCAGGTCATTTAACGACTTTAGTAGGTGCTGACATTCATCGACCTGCAGCAATTGATCAATTACGGACTTTATCTGCTCAGATTGACGTTCCAATGTTTGAATATGGAACATCAATTTCTGCTCCTGAAGTAGCTGAAAAAGGTGTACATGATAGTAAAAATCTTAATGCTAGCTACACAATTGTAGATACTGCGGGTAGATTTCAAATTGATCAGACTCTAATGACTGAAATCAAAGAAATTTATCAACGAATTGATCCTGTTGAAGTCTTATTAGTAGTAGATGCTATGACTGGACAAGAGGCAGTGAATGTAGCTACAGAATTTAATGAATACATTGGTATTACAGGGCTGGTGCTTACAAAAATGGATGGTGATGCTAGAGGAGGTGCAGCCTTATCTATTACTTCTGTAACTGGAATTCCGGTGAAATATATTGGGATGGGTGAATCTTATGATGCATTGGAAATTTTTTATCCAGAAAGATTAGCTGATCGGATTTTAGGAATGGGTGATGTTGTTACACTTGTTGAGAAAGCTAAATCTCAATTTGATGAAACGCAAACAGCAGAATTAGAAAAAAAAATAAGAAATGAAACATTTGATTTACAAGATTTTTTATCACAGATGCAAGCCGTTCAGAATATGGGTCCAATGGGACAAATGTTGGATATGATTCCAGGTTTTTCACAAATGAAGGGTAAATTGAATTCTGATCAATTGGATGGTTCTCATTTGACTAAATCTGAAGCAATTATTCTTTCTATGACTCCAATAGAGAGACAAAAACCAGAACTAATTGGAGGAAGTAGACGCAAAAGAATTGCACAAGGAAGCGGTACTACTGCTCAAGATGTAAATCAGTTATTGAATCAATTTAAGCAAGTGAAAAAAATGATGAAAGCTATGGCTTCTCCTGGTGGACAGAAAAAAATGATGAGAATGATGTCTCAAAAAGGAAATAAGATCGGCTTTTAAGTAGCGAAAATAGTCGCTGTGATATAATGAAGAAAATTTTTTCATATTTTTGAAATTATTAACAACTGAATATTGGAGGAATCGCGTGGATATTTTATTTTTAGCGATAGCCGTCCTAATCAGTTTAATTGTTGGCTTAAGTTTAGGTTTATTAATCAAGCGTCTGATTACACTTCGTAACAATTCTGTAGCTCAGACACAAGCTGAAAAGATTTTAGAAGAAGCTAAGGAGAAACAAAGGGCTATAATTCTTGAAGCAAAAGAAGAATCTCTTCAAAATAGAAGAGAAACTGAAAATGAGCTTAAGGAAAGAAGATCAGAAGTTAGGCGTAATGAGAGAAGAATAGCTAGAAGAGATGAAAATTCAGATAAAAGGTCTGTTAACTTAGAAAAACGTGAAAAACGAGTAAATGAACGTGAATCTGAGATTGATTCCCTTAAGACGGATTTAGATAACTTAGCTGAAAAGCAAAATCAACAATTAGAAACTGTAGCTGAACTATCCATGGATGAGGCAAAAGACATCATCATGAATAGAGCAGAGGACGATATCAAACATGATCTCGCAGTAAGATATAAAGACTTTGAAGATACTGCAAAAAGTGAAGCCAATGATAAGGCTCGAATGGTTTTGGGTCAGGCAATGCAAAGGTTAGCTTCAGATGTTGTGTCTGAGTCTACTGTTAGTACTGTCGAAATCCCCAGTGATGATATGAAAGGTAGATTGATAGGTAGAGAAGGACGAAACATTCGATCTATTGAAAAAGCTACAGGTGTAGATTTAATTATTGATGACACACCTCAGGCTATTACTATTTCATGTTTTGATCCTGTTAGAAGAGAGATTGCAAAATTAGCTCTTACTAAATTGGTCGCTGATGGCCGAATACATCCTGCCAGAATAGAAGAAATGGTAAACAAGTCTACTGAAGAAATAGATGAAATCATTTGGAAAAGTGGCGAATCGGCTGTTTTAGAGGCTGATGTAAGAGGATTACATCCTGAACTCATTAAATTACTTGGAAGATTAAAGTATAGATATAGTTATGGAAGTAATGTGTTGATGCATTCATTAGAAACATCTCACTTGGCAGGAATGCTTGCAGCTGAAATTGGTGCAAATGTGAAAACAGCAAAATTAGGTGGTTTATTACATGACGTTGGAAAAGCAATGACTCATGAAATAGAGGGGCCTCATGCTGAAATTGGTGCTGATTTTGCTAAGAAGTACAAAATTTCTCATCGTGTAATTACTTGTATTGCTGAGCATCATGATGATGAGATGAGTAGTACTGAGTCTTTTGTGGTTGCTGCAGCTGATGCACTAAGTGCAGCTAGACCAGGTTCAAGAAGAGATACTGTTGAAAATTATGCTAAACGAATGGAAGAATTAGAAGAAGTAGCAGGAAGTTTTGAAGGTGTGGACAAGTGTTTTGCTATTCAAGCTGGTAGAGAAGTGAGAATTATGGTTGAACCAGATTCTATGGATGATGTTAAATCTGCTGGATTAGCTAGAGATATAGTGAAAAATATTGAAGATAAGCTTGCATATCCTGGTCAAATAAAGGTAGTGGTTATTAGAGAAAAACGATCTGTAGAATACGCAAGATAATATAGATAATTCAAATTAAATATTATGACATTTGTAGTTATATTGGTTTACTTGTTTGCTTCTATACCAGTAGGGTACATTTTTTCAAAATGGTTTAACAAAATTGATATTTTGAAAACTGGGTCCAAAAATTCTGGGGCAGCTAATGTTATTTCTAATGTTGGGTCATTATGGGGATATAGTGTTGGAATAATTGATCTTATAATTAAGGGATATTTTTGTACATTATTGTTCCAGAGACTCGATTTTTCTGAGATATATTTTTATTTTTCTGTTATAGCACTGATTCTTGGTCATAACTGGTCTGTGTTCCTTATTTTTAAGGGAGGACGAGGAGTATTAACATCAATCGGTGTGTTTTGTGGATTAGGTTTATATTTTGAGGTATTAATTCTATTTTTTTTATTAGCTTTAGTGGGCAGACTTCTTATTTATAAAGACAGCGCATTTTGGACATTAATTGCTATTATTACTTTGCCAGTTTTAATGATAGGTTTTGAGAGAGAATTAAATGTATTTTTTATAGTTATAACTATTCTGTTTCTTGTGATCCTAAAAAGGATTTTATCTAATTCCCCTTTATCTATGCTGTCACATTTCCCTTATACTTTTATTAATAGAATTATTTGGGATCGTGACATTTTCAATAAAGAAAAATGGCTAGAACAGAAACTTTAGCACTATAATAATTTATCGAAAATGATCATATGGAGAGTTTGATTTGTTAAAGACAATAAATTGTGGAGAAATTAGATCTAGTAATGTATCCCAACTAATTTCAGTTGCTGGATGGGTTCACCGCAGACGTGACCATGGGAATTTAATTTTTATTGATTTAAGAGATCGATCTGGAGTGGTTCAAATTGTTTTTAATCCTGAAATTTCTCATGGGGCTCATGCAATAGCTGAATCCCTACGAAATGAATGGGTAATTCAAGTAAAAGGGACTGTATTGTCTCGTGATAATCAGGCAGTGAACCCAGAATTGTCTACTGGTGAAATTGAAATTTTTGCTGATGAAATCACAGTACTTAATGAATCTTTTACACCGCCATTTTATGTAAATGAAGAAAGTGATGTAGATGAAAATTTACGTTTGAAATTTCGATATGTTGATTTACGTAGGGAAGGAATGAAAAATGCATTAATCATTCGCCACAAAGTAGTTAAATATATTCGAGACTTTTTGGACTCAGAGGAATTTATAGAAATTGAAACCCCGATTCTAATCAAAAGTACTCCGGAAGGAGCACGAGATCATGTTGTGCCTAGTCGATTGTATCCAGGAACTTTTTATGCACTTCCTCAATCACCCCAACAATTAAAACAGTTGCTAATGGTTGGTGGAATAGAAAAATATTTCCAAATAGCTAGATGTTTTCGAGATGAAGATTCCCGATCTGACAGGCAACCAGAATTTACTCAACTTGACTTAGAAATGAGTTTTGTTTCTCAGGAAGATGTATTGAGATTAACTGAAAAGTTATTTTCTCAAATGATTAATGAAATTTTACCTGAAAAGAATATTCCTTCTCCTTTTCCTCGAATCACTCATAAAGAAGCTATGGATTCATATGGGATAGATAGACCTGATTTGCGATTTGGTATGAAAATGCATGATTTATCAGACACTTTTAAAACTCTAGATTTTCAAGTTTTTCAAAATGTAATTTCGTCTAATGGGATCATCAAAGGATTTAGTGTTCCCCAAGCTTTTGAATTTACAAGAAAGGAAATTGACGATTTGACTGAATTTGTTAAATCTAGGGGCGCAAGTGGATTGATTTCTATAGCTATTGATCCTAAATCTGAATCGATTGCAGATTTTGAAATGGATCAAATTAAATCTAATATTTTAAGATTTTTAGATAAAGATCATATTCAATCAGTATTACATATCACTGATTCTAATCCTGGAGATCTAGTGTTTATTATTGCGGGAGATGTTGACTCAACTAATGCTTCATTGGCAGCATTAAGACATCTGATGGGCGAGAAAATGAATTTAATTGATCCTAATGATCTAGCTTTGGCATTTGTAACAGATTTTCCTCTTTTTGACTGGGATAAAGAAGAAAAAAGATGGAAAGCATCTCATCATGCGTTTTGTTTGCCTAAAGATGGTTATTCAGAGTTTCTAGATTCAGATCCGGGCAAAGTCATAGCCCAATCTTATGATTTGATTTGTAATGGGCTAGAAATGGCTAGTGGATCGATTAGAGTACATCATAGAAGCCTTCAAGAGAAGATTTTTCAAGTATTGGGATACTCTATTGAAGACGTCTCTGAAAGATTCTCACAATTACTTGATGCTTTAGAATATGGAGCTCCACCACATGGTGGAATTGCACCAGGAATAGACAGATTGGTTATGGTACTGTTGGGGAAAGATTCGATTAGAGATGTAATTGCTTTTCCAAAGACTCAAAGCCAAATGGACCCATTGTTTGGTGCGCCTTCAAAAATTGAAGACGATCAACTTAGAGAATTAAATATAGCTTTAATTAATGAAGATTAAGAAGCTGATTTGATTTGTATATTTTGAATATCTACTATCTCACCGTTATTTAATTCAACAATTTTAATAGGTTCATTTCCTAAAATTGAATCAGCATCTACTAAGCATGAAAATTTGCCTTTTAGGCTAGGAAGTTCATACATAGTGTCTAGTAATGTTTTTTCTAGAATTGATCTTAATCCTCTTGCGCCTGTATTTTGTTCGATCGCTTTTTCTGCAGCAGCTTCTAATGCTGAAGATGTGAATTCTAAAGAAACCTCATCCATTTCAAAAAGTGCTTGATATTGTTTGATAAATGCGTTTTTAGGTTCAGTTAACACTTTAATTAGATCATCTTTTAGTAATTCATCTAATGTTACGGGGACTGGCAGTCTTCCCACAAATTCTGGTATGAACCCATATTCGACTAGATCGTCAGAATTAATGTGGTGCCTGATGTCATTTTTATTATTTGATGAATTGGTATGATGTTCAGGTGATTTAAATCCTAATGTGAAATTGTCTTGTCGGACTCTTCGTTCAATTATTTCTGTCATTCCCTCAAATGCGCCGCCTACCATAAATAAAATATCATCAGTTTTGATTTGCATAAACTCTTGATGAGGATGTTTTCGTCCCCCTTGTGGAGGGACATTAGCTACACAACCTTCTATGATTTTTAATAATCCTTGTTGAACACCCTCTCCTGAAACATCTCTAGTGATTGAGGGGTTAGGATTCTTTCTAGCTATTTTATCAATTTCATCTATATAAATAATTCCATGTTCTGCACGTTTTATGTCATTATCAGCAGATTGAATTAATCTGAGTAAAATATTTTCTACATCTTCTCCAACATATCCTGCCTCTGTTAAAGAAGTAGCATCGGCTATTGCAAAAGGAACATCTAATATTTTTGCAAGTGTTTGTGCTAAGTGAGTTTTTCCTGATCCGGATGGGCCAAACATTAATATGTTAGCCTTTTGTAATTCAATTTCTGCATGATTTTGATTGTTTGACCATACTCTTTTGTAATGGTTATACACTGCAACACTTAAAGTTTTCTTAGCTGCAGGTTGACCTATTACATATTCTTCAAGTCTTTCAAAGATATATTTTGGTGTAATTCCTCTATCAAGAGGATTTAAAATAGTGTTGGGTTTTTCAGGATTTTCCTCTGAAATTATCTGTTCACATAATGTGACACATTCATCACATATGAATACCTGGTCAGGGCCAGCTATTAATCTTTTTACTTGAGCCTGAGGTTTGTTACAAAAGGAACAGAAATAATCCGCATTGTGATTTGACATTGAAAATCCTATTTTGAATCTGCATTGTGAGAGGACATCACAACGTCTATTAATCCATATTCTTGAGCTTGATCTGCACTCATATAGAAGTCTCTGTCAGAGTCTCTAGCAATCTTTTCATAAGGTTGTTCTGTATGTTCAGACATGATTGTTCGAATTTTGTCTTGCATTCGAATTATTTCTCGAGCGGCAATTTCTATGTCTGATGCCTGTCCTTGGGCCCCTCCCAAGGCTTGGTGCATGTGAATGGTGGAGTTAGGTAGTGCAAATCTTTTTCCTGCTGCACCTCCGCAAAGCAAAACAGTTCCCATACTTGCTGCCATTCCTACACATATAGTAGACACATTAGGCCTTATTAATTGCATTGTGTCATAAATAGCTAGTCCGGCAGTAATTACTCCTCCTGGAGAGTTAATATACAAATTAATATCTCGTTCAGGGTCTTCTCTGTCCAAAAATAACAATTGAGCAATTATAGCGTTGGCAACTTGATCATTTATTCCAGTACCTAAGAAGATGATTCTTTCTTTTAATAAAAGAGAGTAAATATCATATGTTCTTTCTCCTCGTGGATCTCTTTCAACCACGTAAGGGATGATGTTTTCAAAATTATTGTCTATCAAATTATTCTCCTTCTGTTTCATCAATCGTTTCATCAGGTAAATCGGATTCTTTTCCTGATGCAATTTTTTCGAGCCTCTCAATTGTTTTATCTGTTAATAGTGTTCTGAAAAGGTAGTTTCTCATTTCTTCACTTTGTGTTGAATCTGGAATTTCCCCATCTGAGTTTGAGAAAATTTCTTGCATTTTGATCTCAATATCTTCGTCAGAAACTTCTATATTTTCTTCTTCAGCAATTTTAGATATTAAAAATGATCTTTTTATACGGCCTTCTGCTTCTTCTTGAGCTTCATTTTGTAACTCTTCTTCAGTTTTACCTATTGATTGAAGATAATCTTGTAAAGCCATATTGGCCTGGGTAACCATTTGGGTGTGTTGTTGGATGATATTTTCAGATTCGTTTTGAATTAACAATGGTGGAACTGAGATATTAGCTTCATTGATTACAGATTCTATTATTTTTTCTCTAAAATCAAAATTACTTTGTTGTTCAGATTCTGTTTGTATTCCTGTTTGAATTTCTTCTTTTAATTCCTCTAATGTTTCGTACCCTTCACCAATTCCCTTTGCAAATTCATCATTTAGTTCTGGAAGA
The DNA here is from genome assembly GCA_913045625.1 of uncultured Chloroflexota bacterium. Classification (GTDB taxonomy): domain Bacteria; phylum Chloroflexota; class Dehalococcoidia; order Lucifugimonadales; family UBA826; genus AG-426-M11. The sequence goes on from CAJWPE010000009.1 coordinate 17,005, forward strand.
ACTCTATGCTTAACATCTTTGACCAATACTTCACAAGAGATTGTTTGTCCTGCTAATTTGGAGTCGTTGAAATCATCATTAATTTCTAAGTTGAAGGAATTCTGAGTATCTACTTTTAATCCTATTAATTTAGTAGAAAATCCTGGAAAAGGCCTACCTATTTCTTCATTGACTAAATATACAGCGTCAGACTCTTCAATTAGGATTTCTTCTGATAGAGAACATTTTATTTGAGCAGTAATCATATTTCCTTCTTCAATTTCTGATTCAAACGGTTCCCATGTAGCAATACTCAATCTTAATTGTTCTAACCTTTCATCAATAGATTCTTCAGAAACTTCAATTTCTTCTTTTTCTATTCTTATATCTTTATATGAATTTAATTGGATTTCTGGTCTCAATGGAATAGTTGCATCAAACTTAATTGGATTAATTCCTTGTAGATCAATACTTGGTAATCCCACAGCATCTAATTCATTTTCTTGAATAGCTTTGAATGTCATTTCAGGTAGCATTGAATCTATAATTTCATTAAGCAAGTAATCTTTGCCGTAAAATTGTTCTATTACAGATCTTGGTGCTTTTCCTTTCCTGAAACCAGGAATGTTAGCTTTTTGAACTACTCGTTGATATGCACGATTTATGAAAGGGTCAATATCATTATCATCGAGTTCAACGTGTAAAATTGTTTGTCTTTCTTGAATTTCATCTTGTGAAATTTTCAATTTATCACCTAGCGATTATAAATTTAGAGCATTATCAATTATATCATTAACAAATGATTTATTAAATTTCTTGACACTAATTGTTTTTTTACTTTACGATCAATCTATAGGTTTTTAAATCCATGTAGGTTACATATGCCTGAGAAATTTGAAGAAGAAATTGAAGAAATATTAGGAAAAAATCAAGAAATTCCTTCAAAATTGTCTCGTAGCAACAAATCCTCACAAAAAAGTTTTATGGAAGAAATTAGCTTTTGGTTTCTAGATGCAACCACCCGTAGATTGGGTCCATTTACTTTTATGCGACTAATTATAGGTATTGTTTTATCTGTCTTGTTTACTTTTATCACTCGAATATATTTGTTTAGCGTTTTAACTTTATTCTTTGCAACTATGATTTTTATTTTAGTTTCTGTTCCTAGAGTCAGAACAAATAGAATTGATAATCCCATTTCAATTAAATCTATATTAAAAATTTTTCGTTTTCAAAAATAGATTATGGAATTAACTTTATTTTTTGCATTTAGTGCAGGGTCAGTTGCAGCATTTAATCCATGTGGAATTGCTATGTTTCCTGCTTATATAGGATTCCAATTAGATCAAAAAATATCTCATGAATCTTTTTCCTCTCTTTTATATCGCGGAATTATGTTAGGCATTTTAATGACTATGGGTTTTTTGTTGGTGTTTGCTGTTGTATCTGTTGTATTGATTTTAGGAGGAACTTTTGTTGCATCTTTTCTTCCTTTCATTTCTATAATCATTGGTTTTTTAATCATGATTTTTGGGATTTATTTGTTGGTAAGTAATAAGAAAATTTCTTCTGGATTATTTTCATCTATACAATTTGGAAATGTTAGTACGAATTTCCAAACTTTTTTGTTTGGAATAGCCTACGCATTGATTTCAATAAGTTGTGCTCTACCTGTATTTTTAGCTGCACTTGGGATAATAATTGGTGTAGGTGTTTCTTCGGAAAATTTTATAAATATTTTTTTGGGAATGATTTTTTATAGCTTGGGAATGGGCACAATTATTACAGGTGTTACTTTAGGTGTTCTGTTTTTTGATGAAGCTATACAGAAAATTGTAAACGGACTTACTCCAATAATTTCTTCATTAGGAAAATTTGCAATGATAATTTCTGGAATTTACATTATCTATTATTGGGTTTTGGGAACTGGAAAAGATTTGTTCTTTTTGAGATTAGAAAACTTTTTTCTTTAATTTTCTGCTACTACAGGATTAGAAAGAACTCCCACTCCACTAATATCAACTTCCACTACATCTCCTGGGAATATGTCACCTGGAGTACCAGGTGTTCCAGTCATAATTACGTCACCAGGCAATAAAGTAACTACAGCACTGACATATTCAATAATTTTAGTAAGAGGATGTAATAAGTCAGAAGTGTTTTGGTTTTGTTTTTCTTCTCCATTCACCCTACAAATTACTTGAATGTTTGTTGGGTCAAGATTGGTTGTCATCCAAGGACCTATCGGTGCAAATGTATCTGACGATTTAGCTCGGGTCCATTGAAGATCATTTCTTTGCCAATCTCTGCCTGAAACGTCGTTTCCACAAGTGTAGGCAAAAACGTAATCTAATGCATTACTCTGAGTCGCACTTTTGCATTCTTTTCCAATTACTACAGCCAATTCAGCTTCAGGTTGAATTTTGACTTTCTCTTCAAGGGCAATTTTGGGAATAATTATTTCATCGCCATGTCCAATTACAGAGTTTGGTGCTTTGATAAAAGGTTCAGGAGATTTAGGACCGGGTCTATCCCCTAGATGACTTTTGTAATTTAGGCCGATCGCAATAATTTTACTAGGTTCTACTGGCGATAGAAGCTTAACGTCATTTAAGTTATGAGTTTCTTTTAATACGCTATACGCTTCTAATGGGGAATTAGATATTTCAGTTATTTGTTCACCTTCTACAATTCCGTATGCAATTTTGTTTTTGTTGGAAAATCTTGCGTAATTAGTCATGATGTCCTCTGGTTTGATGTTTGGAGCAGTTTACATTATCCGATCAAATAAATCTTCATTTAATTTGAAACACTTACAACTGTATGAAGGCCCCCTCGAATTTTGTAATCTAACTTTATAGTGATTGATACAGGATCATATTTTTCAGTCAAATCATTTAATATTTTGTTGGCAGCATGTTCTTGGACGATACCTACGTTCGTATATGATAGTAGGTAATATTTTAGTGATTTTAATTCAATCAAGAGATTTTTAGGCACATATTTTATAACTAATGTTCCAAAATCTGGTAATCCTGTTAGTGGACACACTGCCGTAAATTCATCACTGTCAATTATCACTTCAGCTCCCGATTGAGAATATTCATAGTCAAATCCTAGTAAAAGATCACTCCTGATACTTTTTTCAGATTTTATTTCAACCTCTACGTCTAAATTGTTGTATTCTTGGCTTATGTCTTCAAATGATGGCATTAATATATCCTTATTAAATTTATAAACAATGATTGATACAAAACAACCATATCTTCAAGTAGATTCTATAAATAAATCTTTTGGTAGGTCTAGAGTATTACACGATATATCTTTTTCTGTAATGCAAAGTCAAGTAGCTATAGTTCGTGGGATGAATGGTTCTGGTAAATCCACGTTGTTGTCAATTTTGTCTACACATATGAGTGCAGATTCTGGAACAATCTTTTATAAAGGTCTAAATACTAAGAAAAATTTGCCGGATTTTAGAAAATCATTAGGGGTTTTAGATCATCTTCCTATGTTGTATGACCGCCTGACGGTACAAGAAAACCTCTATTTTTTTGCAAAAGTTTATTCAATTCCAGATTTTGGAAATAAAATTGATTATTGGGTTGATAAACTTGAGCTGAATAAATATATAAATCACAAAATTCATAACTTGTCTCATGGGTTTCAGAAAAGGGTGGGATTGGCACGCTCGTTAATGCATAATCCGCAAATTTTATTACTAGATGAACCAGAAACAGGCTTGGATCAAAAATCTTTAGAGATATTTTTTTCGATTTTGGGTGATTTTTTAACCGCTGGCGGATGTGCCATTGTCGCTACGCATAATGATTTCAAAATGTTAGAAAAATTTTCACTAAATTTTTTGATAGAAAAAAACAGGTTAACTCAACAATGAAATCCTTAATTCATCATATTTGGATTGTTTTATTTAAAGATTTTTTATTAGAAATTCGTTCAAAAGAAATATTTACGTCGGTATTAATTTTTACTATTTTGGAAATTTTGATTTTCAATTTTGCTTTTAATCCTTCTCCCGATATGGTTTACATTGTTGTGCCAGCAATATTATGGGTGGCTATTACATTTTCTGGAGTAATAATTATTAATAGAACAATGCAACTAGAGATGCAGAATGGAATGATGAAAGCTCTTTTAACTTCTCCAATGAGTAGAGAAGCTATTTTTTGGGGAAAATCTTTTGCAACAGCTATATATCTGATTACGATCGAATTAATTTTGTTGATTCTTTTAACAGTTTTGTATGATTTGAATTCGCCTTTAATATCTGTTTTTTTAATTTCAGTTCCTTGTATTTTAGGATTTTCATTAGTTGGAACAGTTTTTTCAGTAATGTCAGTTAACTCTCGTGCTCAAGAAATCTTGTTGCCTATATTGTTTTTACCTGTGGTCATTCCTATAATTTTATGTGCTGTGAATATTACTTCTAATTTGTTACTTGAATTACCTCTTGCAGATAGCATTCATTGGATCAATTTAGTCATATTTTTTGATTTGATTTATTTTATTATTGGACCTTTTTGTTTTTATGCTATTACTTCTGATTGATTGAGTATTGACATCCAAAAAAAAAGGTTGATATATTCTGTTTCGATAAATGTGTTTGTGAGGTAAAATTGCACACGAAATAGAAATATAGAGTGTCGCGATTTATTTAGTCATATATATATTGTCGTTATTTGGCTTTGATTAAAAATTCTAAGGCATAAATTTATATCTGATTGATCAGATACAAGGGAGTTGATTTTGAAGAAGCAAGACTTTGTTGTTAGGTTTGCAGGAGAAGGTGGACAGGGTGTTGTGACATCTGCTGAAGGACTAGCGCAAGCTATGGCACAATCAGGTTATTATGTTCAAACATTTTCTACTTTTCCCTCTCAAATTCGTGGAGGACCTACTTGGACTCAAACAAGAATTTCAACTACTACAGTATTAAGTTCAGGTGATGATTTAGATGTTTTGGTAGCTTTTAATGAAGATGCTTATAACAACCATAAAGATGATGTAGGAGATGATGGTGTAATTGTATATAACTCAGGTGACTTCTCTGTTGAAAATTCAGATCAAGCACTGGGATTGGATTTTGCAGAATTAGCCAAACAAACTGGAAATAATAGAGCCGCTAACTTTGTTGTGATGGGTGCATTGGCGCAATTAGTTGATCTACCCATTAATATTTTAGAAGATTTTAATCGCGAAAAATATACCAGAGGTCGCCCAAGCGATGACCAGATAATCGATTCCAATAATATGGCATTGGGCTTAGGTTTTGAAGAAGCAAAAACTAGTGGCTTTAATTTAGGTGAATTGGCTGATGCTATAAGACCTGAAGGTGATCAAATATTAATCAATGGCAACCAAGCTATTAGCTTAGGTGCTGTCGCTGCAGGATTAGAAGTATTTATTGGTTATCCTATATCACCCGCTACTCCTATTTTGTTATGGATGGAAGCCAACTTGGTGGGAGAAGGGAAGTTTGTATATCAATCTTCTTCAGAAATTGAGTCTATTACTAGTCTTGTAGGCGCCGGGTATGCTGGTAAAAAAGCTATGACTAGTACTGCTGGTCCTGGTTTTTCATTAATGGGTGAAGGTATAGGTTTAGCTTGGATGGCTGAAATCCCATGTGTGGTTGTGAATGTACAAAGAGGTGGACCGTCAACAGGTTTACCTACAAAAACCGAACAATCAGATTTGTTAACAGCTCTTTATCCGGGACATGGAGACTTGAAGATGCCTGTTATAGCCCCAGGAACTGTAGAAGAATGTTTTTATGCAGGTTTAATGTCTGTTAATTGGGCTGAACGATATCAGGGACCAGTAGTTTTACTAAGTGAAATGGCATTATCAGAAAGAAATCAGAATATACCTAAGCCAGATCTTTCAACTGATTTAGGAGAGAATCGTCAGGTTTACCAAGGTAATAATGGTTACTTGCGGTATGATGGATTCGAATTATCTCCTATGCCTATTCCAGGTCAATCTGGTAGTTACGTAGCTAATGGTAGTGAGCACGATGCCATGGGTGACACAACTCACTTGCCTTCCAGGCACATTCAAATGACTGAAAGACGATTTAGTAAATTAGATTTACTTAAAGATGGAAGCTTTGAATCTCAAAATTCTGATGCTTCTATTGCTTTAGTGCCATGGGGAGGTACTAAAGGTCCCGCTTTAGATGCATATAATCAATTGGTAGCAGATGGAGTAGATTTATCTTGGTATTACACTATGTTTATTCATCCTATGCCTCCTGAAATGATCGAAGCGTTGCGGCAAAAAGATTTAGTTATAGTTCCTGAATTGAATTATATGGGGCAATATGCTTCCTATTTACGATCTGAAGGAATTAATGCTACGGCAATCACTCAGTATACTGGATTACCATTCAAGGTAAGACGTTTAGTGACTGAAATTAAGAACTTAGTTAGTAATCAGATTAAAGTTGGAGTATAGATATGACCTCAAAAAATCCTGAATATGATTTTAAATGGTGTCCTGGTTGTGGTGATTTTGGAGTTCGTAGAGGTATAGAGGGTGCACTTGTACAACATGTTACTGAAAATGAACAACCTGTTAACAAAACCGTTGTTGTAGCTGGAATCGGATGTTCAGGCAATATGGTTCATATGTTAGAGAAAGAACAACCATTTGGTATTCATGGGATTCATGGCAGATCTTTGCCTTTAGCATTTGGAATTAAAATGTCTAATCCTGAACTAAATGTTCTTACAGTAGCCGGAGATGGAGATTTTCTAGGAATTGGAATGGAACATATAGGTCCTCAGGCTCAAAGAAACTTAAATATCACTTCTGTAGTAATGGATAATGGTGTTTATGGTTTGACCAAAGGACAGAGTTCTCCAACTAGTGAGTTGGGTGCTATTACAACTTCTACTCCTTATGGGAAAATTGAAGGGAAATTAAACCCCCTTCGAACTTACTTGTCATTTGGAGTTTCATATATTGCATCTATGATGTCTAGCAAAGTAAAGGACTTATCTTCTCTAGTATATGATGCAATGAATCACCCTGGTTTTGCAATTGTTCATGTTCAATCACCATGTACCGAATATAACAACACTTACGAAGCTTTAAAAGGTAATCCAACCAAAGGTATAGCACCTTTGGCTTATGATATTCCAGAAGGGCATGATCCTACAGATATTCTAGCAGCCCAAGAACTGTTAAATGCAGATGGAATTCCTTTGGGGTTGATCTACAAAGATGATACTAGAGAAACTTTTGACGATAGATCGCACAAGACTATAGGAGTAAAAGAAATGAAGTCTATAGACTCCTTGGTAAATGGGTTTTCAATTTAAATATTAATTATTTTGGCATAAAAAAAGGGGCTGATTTCAGCCCCTTTTTTTGTAGCAATTAAAACCTAATTCCTTTCAGGTAAAGAAACTATTGCAGATCCTGGAGTAGTTTTCTGGCCTTCGTGATTTTCTAGCCAAATCTCGCATTCTACAAGATTTTCACCGTTTTCAACGTATTTTTTTACTACAGTACCTTTTGCAAAAACAGGGTTACCTGGCACGTCCATACCTCTGTATTGGCAAGTTAATTTTTTTAGAGATCCTTGATGTCCAATATAATCTGTCATTAATTGACCAAGAAAAGCATTTTTTAATGCACCATGCAGAATGATTCCAGGTAATCCATTATTGTTAGCATATTCTACATCGTAGTGGATTTGATAAAAGTCTCCTGATGCTCCCGCATACTTAACTAATTGTTGAGGAGTGGGATCCTTTCGGAGGGTTGGGACTTCTGATCCTATTTCTACATCTTCAAAATATGTTTGATTCATAATTTACTCCTTAGTCTTGCGGTTGGTAGCTTATTCCTGTGGTTCTTTGTAAAGCTACAGTTTTTTTAGATTGATTTACATATTTGGTTTCTCTAATAATTATTAGCATATTTCCAAATTTACCACCTTGGCGTTCGTGAATGTCTGCTAAATAAGTAGTAGAAGTGATTGTGTCTCCTACTCTAATTGGTTCAAAATACTCCCATTCACTTCCCCCATCTACATTTGCAGGGTATGGAGACTTAATTCTATCTTCATTATCTCCACTTGCTACATGTTGCATAGATCTTAAAAAAGTTGGTGGAGCTACCATACCTTTGTATGGAGTTTTACTAGCTTCCTCTTCATCTGTGAAAATGGGATTTGTATCACCAATAGCTTGAGCAAAACGCATCACTGCATTTTTTTCTACCGAATAAATTGTTGGTGTTGATTCAATCCCAATAGCATCTTTCATTTCTTGGGTAATTACTGATTCTGATTCTGCCATTGAATTCCTCTGTTACTTTGTTTATACGTGAAGTTTATGAACACATTTGTAATGTGTCAACATTTATACTTTTGATAGATTTGCTAGGCTAGCTAACAGTTTTTTTATTCCCCCAGAGTTTTTAAATGCAATGGTGAGTTCGTAGTCATTCGAGACTTGTTTTGAGTTAGTGATAATCCCTTCCCCAAAAGTTTGATGAATTACTTTATCTCCCAGAGAAAAAGTAATATTTGAGGGTTTAAGTTTATTAGATAGAGATTGAGAATCAACATGGATCTTTGTTTTTCTAATAGGTTGATTTTCTGATAAATAGTTAAATTTAGATGTGCTACCAAAAACAATGTTTTCTTTTGGCAGATCAGCTAAAAATCTTGAAGGTAAACTAGGTTCAGAAGAACCTTGGAAAGCTCTTCTGAAACATTTCAACATGAATAATTTGTCTTTTGCTCTTGTCATTCCTACATAGCATAATCTTCTTTCTTCTTCTAATTCATGAGGGTCACCTGATTCAATAGCGCGTCTGTGCGGTAAAAGATTTTCTTCCATTCCAATCATAAATACTATGGGGAATTCTAGTCCCTTTGATTGATGAAGAGTGATTAATGTTAAAGCATGTTCTTCAGCATCAAAATTATCAATATCTGCAACTAAACTTATACTTTCAAGGAACTCGTTTAAAGCTTCGACTGTAGAAAGATCCTCATAGGCACTTGCCGAAGTTTTGAATTCGTCAATATTTTCAAATCGTTCTTCCATTTGCTCGTCATTGAGTAGGAATTTTTCATAGCCTGTTACATCTAAGATTTCATCTATTAAATTTAGCAGGTTAGTTTTTTTAGACACTACAGCTAAGTTTTCTATAATATCGTTGAAATTTTTTATAGCTGTGAGTCCTCTTTTTCCGATTTGAGGTTGAGGGTTGCTAGATCCATCGGAAATATTCACAATAGTTTGATATAAACTTTGATTCTGTAAGATCGCAATTCTACTGATTTCATCTAGGCTTTTTTTACCTATTCCTCTAGTTGGTGTATTTATAACTCTAGCTAAGCTAATATCATCATTAGGATTCAAAACTATCCTCAAGTATGCAATTAAGTCTTTAATTTCTTTTCTATGGTAAAACTTTATACCGCCGATTAATTGATATGGGATAGAGTTTCTTTGGCATGCCATTTCTAAAGCTCTAGATTGAGCATTTACTCTATACATTACTGCAATGTCTGATAGAGAATATTTTTTTGATTGAATCAGAGTTTTGATTTCAGATAATGTTATTTGAGCCTCTTCATCTTGATCATATCCTTCTAAAATAGAAATCATTGAGCCTTGATCATTAGATGTCCATAATTTTTTATCAACTCTTTGATCATTTTTTTCAATTATTTTTTGTGCAGCATTTAGAATAGTTTTAGTAGATCTGTAATTTTGCTCTAAAGAGATAATTTTGGTTTTTGGGTAATCTTTTTGAAAACTTAAAATATTTCTTATATCTGCATTGCGCCATGAGTAGATAGATTGGTCTGGATCTCCTACTACGCATAAGTTTTGTTTTTTATTACATATGAGTTTTGTTATTTGATATTGGGCTATATTAGTATCTTGAAATTCATCTACCATAAAATAATCAAATCTGTTGTCATATTTTTCAGAAATTTGAGGTTGAGAATCAAATAACATATGAGTATTCATCAAAAGATCATCAAAATCTAGAGCTGAGCTATTGTGTAATATTTCTGAATATCTTTCGTAGACTTGTCCAACTTTTTCATCAAAATAGTTTGTTTTGTTAAGCTGAAAAGTCTCATAATTTTTTAGTTCACTTTTTGCATTAGAGATTATGGATAACATGACTCTAGGTGAAAATTGTTTTGGATCTAGCTCTAATTCTAATAAGCTTCTTTTGATCGCGTCTACTTGGTCTCCATCATCAAAAATCACAAAGTTGTTTGGGATTCCAATTATTGAACCGTGCTGTCTTAGTACCTTTGAGCAAAATGAATGGAATGTTCCGGTTGTAAGGTGATGAGAGTCTAGATGGAATTCATTTTCTAGCCTTTCTTTAATTTCCTTAGCCGCTTTATTTGTGAAAGTCAAAACTCCTATATTAAAAGGATTAATCCCATTGTTGATTAGATATGAGACTCTCGTTGTTATTACACGAGTTTTACCACTTCCAGGTCCTGCTATAACCAATACTGGTCCTTCAGTAGTTTCTACTGCTAATTTTTGTTCAGAATTTAAGGATGTAATTAAAGGATTATTCATTCAGTCAAATTAAGTTTCAAAATTTACAAATAAAGGATTGGACATAGTTATGATTCGTTCATCTTCTTTCAGGCTATCTCTTACGTATTTAGGTAAATTAAACAAACTCAGATGTGTTTCGCCGTCATAAAAATTAAGTTTGCTTATTTTTCTGGTTTTGATCATTTGATTGATTTGAGATTTTTCTTTTTGATCAAATATTGCTGATTTGATAGAAAGTCCAAATCCCCAAGTAGTTCCGAATGAGGGTATAAATGTATGGAATCCTTTTGTGTCACAGAAAATTTTAGACATAGTATTTAATACTGCAGTAAAAGATTGATGAATAAATGAAAGCCCAGTTGCTCCTGCTTGAACGCAAAGAATCCCTTTATTTTGTAGAATTGTATTAATTTTTTCATAGAATTCTAATGTGAAAAGATGATGCGCAGGGCCAAATTCTAAAGGGTCTGGAACATCGACAATTATCACGTCAAATTTTTGGGAGGTGTTTTCAACAAATTTGAATGCATCTTCTATAACTATACTTACTCTAGAATCATCAAAAGATCCTTGATGATGATTGGGTAGATATTCTTTACATATATCAATTAATTTTTGATCGATGTCCACCATGACGATTGATTCTACAGATGGATGTTTAAGTATTTCTCTCAAAGTTGCCCCTTCACCGCCGCCAATAATTAGGATTTTTTTTGGCAATTGGTGGCATATCATGGCTGGGTGTACTAGAGATTCGTGATAAATATATTCGTCTAATTCAGTTGATTGTGTTTTTCCATCAAGAATTAGAGATTTTCCAAAACATGATCCTTCAATTATTTTTACTTCTTGAAAATCAGTTTTTATTTCTATGAGTGTTGAAAGTACTTTTTCAGCTTGTATTAGGTCATTTGATATAGGTTCTATAATCCATTCACCATCTGGGAAATTCATGATATTTCCTGATTTGAAAACTTATTGTCTATTCCTCTATCAATTTTCATTTTAGAAACTTTTGTTGATTGAAATCCTCGTATGATTTTTTGTGCGCATTCATTTAGATTAAAATTATCTCCACAAGAAAAAATATCTACTGATGCATATGATAATTCTGGCCATGTATGTACTGCGAGATGAGATTCTGAAATTGAAACTACTCCTGTTACTCCTATAGGAATAAATTTATGAAATGTTGATCCAATAATTTGAGCTCCCGATTCACTAGCTGCATTTGTTAAAATTGTTTCAATCAAAACCTTGTCATCTAGAATGTTTTGATTGCATTTTTCTAGTTCTATGATTAAGTGTGTTCCTAGAGAATGCAATATAAAGCTCCAATTTGAAAAAGTGATTTTATAAGTTGGAATTATATCTTAGAATGATTTCAATTTAGTGAGGTAAAAATGATTAATGAACAAAATATAAGAATTTTATTGAAAAATAGGCCTAATGGTTGGCCTACTGAGGATGATTTTGAAATTGAAGTTTCACAAATACCTTCAATTAAGGAAGGGGAGATATTGTTAGAGACTATGTGGTTGTCTCTTGATCCATATATGAGAGGCCGTATGAACGATGCAAAATCATATGCTGATCCTGTCCAAATTGGTGCTCCAATGGTAGGTGGAGCTGTGGCAAAAGTTGTAGAATCTCGTAGTCCAATGTTTGTAAAAAATGACATTGTTGAAGGACGAATTGGATGGCAAAAATATGCGGTTTCCTCAGGAATAGAGTTGCGAACTGTGGATAAGTCTTTGGGGCCAATACAGACTGCCATTGGGGTTTTAGGCATGCCCGGATTAACAGCTTATTTCGGATTTTTAGATGTTTGTGAACCTAGACCTGGGGATATCGTAGTAGTTTCTGCTGCTTCGGGTGCAGTAGGTCAAGTGGTAGGTCAAATTGCTAAGATAATGGGGTGTACTGTTATAGGTACTGCCGGATCAGATGAAAAAATAAAATTTATTTTAGATGAATTAGGTTTTGATTATGGAATTAATTATAAGTCTGAAGATATTTGTGAATCTCTAGATAAATTTTGTCCGGACGGCATCGATATATATTTTGATAATGTAGGTGGTGAATTGACTGATGCTGTAATGGACCGATTAAGAGTAGGTGCTAGAATTTCAGTGTGTGGTCAAATTTCACAATATAATAATTCTCAACTCCAGTTAGGCCCACGAAATATAGGGTCTCTCGTAAGGTCTCAAGCTAAAATGGAAGGATTTCTAGTCCATGCATATTCTAATAAGTATCCTGAAGGATTAGATAAAATGTCAAAATGGATAAAAGAAGGAAAGCTCAAATATAAGGAAGATATAGTGAAAGGAATTGAGAATGCTCCAAAAACATTCATTGGGATGCTAAATGGAGAGAATTTTGGAAAAACATTGATTAAGGTTTCAGATGACTGAATTTTTAAGCACTGAATTCAAAGAGTTTCAACATAAATTACAATTTTTTTTAAATGAAAATATTAATTTGTCTTCAGAAGAAATGAGATCAAAATCTCTAGATAAAGGATTTTATTCTATTTCCCATCAAAGTTTTATACACGACGGTCCAGCTACTCCATTGGAAATGGTAATAGCTAGAGAATCAGTTGCTTCTTTAGGGATTTTAGATCATTCGAACATTATCGGACCAGATCCTGGTGCATTAATCAATTGTTCAGAAGAGATAAAATCAACATATTTAGATCCAATGTTGAAAGGTGAAAAGAAGGCAAGTTTTGCTTTTACAGAAAATGATTTTCAGAATCCAACAACAGGTGAATTGAATGATTCAAGTGTGATAATAAATGGAAATAAATCTTATGTTTCTAGAGCAATAGAATCAGATTTTATGCTAGTTGTTTTGAATTTTAAACCTGAAAATTCTAGATTTGTAGCTATAGTAGATTCTAATTCTGAAGGAATTAGTTTTAAAAAAACATTTGAATCTTTAGATGGAAGTAACCATTCAGAAGTTACTTTTGAAAATGTAAAGATTCCCGAAATGTTTTTGTTGAAAAATGTTCAAGCTGCTACTCAAAATATTCTTCAGGAAAGATTGGAAATGAGTGCAATTTCAGTAGGGTTAGCCATATTTACTGTCAATGAATTATCTCGGAAATTACTTGAAATTCATCGCTCAGGGGGTTCTTTATCTGATCGAGAAGGAATTAGATTGAAATATTCAGACTTAAGAATTAATACTTATGCTGCTAGAGCTATGCTTTACAGAACCGTGGCACTATTGGAGAAATCAGAAAATGCAATTAATGAAGTTTCAGCTACCAAGGTGTTTTGTACTGAGACTGCCTTCAATGTCGTAGATAGTGCAATTCAATTGACTGGAGGACAATCTTTAATAATAGGTAATAATTTAGAAGCAATATTCAGAAAAACTAGATCCATGAAATTAGCTGGTGGATCTAATGAAATTCTTAGACTTAATATTTCTAAGGGAGTTTTTGAATTTGATTCAGGAATTCTGTAATTCTTTCATTTGTTTTTGAAAATGTTCGTAAGATGAAATTTTACTAATTTTAGTGATGAATTCTCCTACGGTTAGGCAATTCCCTCTCAATTCTACTAGTTGAGAGTATATAGGAGTATTTGAAGCTGGGGAGTCCCCGTATTTCCCTCTAAAAGCAAAATATGCTTGATTGATTTTTCTAATATCGTATCCATTAGAATTAATTAAAATTCTTTGTTTTTCCATATAATCTTCTGCTTCAGAAATTTTGCCAGATTTTAATAATTTTTCGGTTTGAATCCTAGTTTCTTTCATTGTTTGGAAGAATAAATCATGTTTTGTTAAGGGTATATTTTTTGTTTCTAAAATTTCTCCAAATAGTAATTCATAAGCTTTAAGCCCTATTTCATCTCCTGCAATATTTGCTGCAGTTTCATTAATTGTGTACATTTCTGTGGATTTCCACATATTTCTACCTAATGGATGAAATAGCCAGTAGTTATGTAACCATTCATGTGCAGCTGTGTTGAATATTTCTTTTAAACTATTTTGATCAGAGACAATTGCGGGATAAGTTCCTAATCCGGCAATGTTATCTACCAGAGCTGAACTAGATTCTAGACTTTCAAATTTTTGCTCTATTACATTTCTTTGAGCATTTGTTAATTGACCATCAACAATTTTTGAATTTGTTAGTTTAAGCTCATCTTTGGGTGATGTAACAATTATTCCTGGAGGAAATCCTAACTTGATGTCTACAGGTGGAAATATGAATCCCCACATTATGTCTAGATTTTCATTCAAAGCAGTTTCTGAAATGGCAGTTTCTATAGATTGTTCCACTCTTGCTCTTAAAAGTTCTTTGTCATAATTTAATTTTTTGGGGGTATGATTTTGTTGATACATTACATTTATTGATTGGGTTAATTCAAAATATTCATCAATAAATGTTATTTTTTCTTCTAACGTTGGTTTATTACCCGGAATTTGTGCCCAAATTTTGTGAATCCATTTTTCCGGGAAGTGTTTCAATTCCCATCCAATAATTGAAAATGAATGTTGTCCTGCAGCTAAGTTGATATTTGTAAATTGTTTAACATCAGGAGTTTGAGTCACAAAAATTATAAATATTAAAAATACGGAGTTTTTGAGTATATTTTTATTAAATAAATCGTGTAATTTCATTTTTATTTGGAACTCTACAAATTGATTTCTTTCCGAATACTTTGTACCTGTTTTGTGCAATGAAGCTATATATGAAATCTCGGAAAAATTTGGGGATAAATTTTAAAAAAAATAACAACTTATATGCCCCACTTAATTCTCGGCAAATCTCCAAAATTGCATCAGATTTTACAAAAATATTGTTTTGTTTCAATAGAACAATATTGTCTAAATCAGAAATTTCATTTTTGTTAAAACCTTTTGTCGAAAGTATATTTGTGGCTGATTCTGATTGTAGAGAGCAAAAAATAAAAAAGGAATTTGTATCCAATTTTAAAAGTAGGTTCACTCCCCAATTACACAGATTGCAGTAACCATCAAAAAAAATTATGTTTCGATCTTTAGATAACATAATTTAATTATATATTGGGATAAATTTGTATGTGATTTTTGAAACAGATAATAAAACGAGTTTTTAAAATTATTGGAAGTTAGCTAAAATCGTGAAGTTCCCATGTAGCTGTACCTTCTGGGTCTACGTTCCAGTAAAACACTATACACTTCCCATTTAGTTCTGATAATGATGGAGCAGAAGTTTGAAAATAAGAAGAACCTTTCCATGCACTCCCTCCATCTTCTGTGTTAACTCCAACTCCAGTAGCAGAAAATGTAGCCCATCCATCAGCAACAAAAACAATACCTGAATCTGGACACTCTCCTTGCCAATGTCCATCAGGTTTTAGGACACCTTGAAAAGTAGTCATAGACTGAAGTACTTCAGTTCCTAAAATATTTCCTCCAAGTGAAAGTGCAGATACTTCTATTCTTGGGTACCCATCTACAGAAGGTAAAGCTTTAGGAGTCGTAGCATATTTTATTGTTCCAATTTTATTTAATGGCATTTAGACTCCTTAATTTTGATCTTATAATTTCAAAACACATCATAAATGTGGAGCGGGAGACCGGATTCGAACCGGCGACAGCCTGCTTGGAAGGCAGGAACTCTACCGCTGAGTTACTCCCGCGAGAAAGGTAATTCTAATTTTAAATTTTATGATTTGCAACTTATCTTCATTTGATTTTAATAAATATTTTATTTAGTCTGTTTGAATGTTTGGAAATTTGAAAATCAAAATTACGTATAAATGGATTATGTTGTTAGGCGTTTGGTTTGCTTATTTTGCATTTGGTATTGTTCAAGGAGGTATTCCTCCAATTATTGGTCCTGTTAGTAGTGATTTAGATTTATCTAGATCATCAATGGGCACAATTTTGGGAGCATGGCCACTTGTCTACATCATTACAGCAATCCCAGCAGGAGCTTTAATTGATCGTTTTAGTCTGAAATATACAATAGCAATCGGTATTTTTTTGGTAGCTGTTTCGGGATTAAGTCGAGTTTTTGCTGACAACTACTTCACAATGGTTTTGTCTGTAATGATTTTTGGAATTGGGGGTCCTTTTATTTCAATTGGAGCACCAAAATTAATTAGTTTATGGTTCCCTGAAAATCTACGAGGAAGAGCTATGGGAATTTATTTAACGGCCCCAGCTTTTGGTCGAGTTTTAGTGCTGTCTATCACTAATAGTGTATTAATGCCTCTATTTAATTCAAACTGGAGACTAACTCTTTTGATGTACGCATTAGTTGCATTTTTGATTACATTTATTTGGATTCTTATATCTAGAGAAAATACTTATGATCAAAGTGATACTGAATCAAAAAATCTGTTAAAAAGTATGAAAACCTTTCCTGAATTGATTTCTATTGGTCAAGTTAGAATGATTCTATTCATAGTTTTAGGCATGTTTTTATTTAATCATGGTACTAATAATTGGATTCCTGAAATATTCATAGATTTAGGAAATACTCAGGCGACTGCAGGATTTCTATCCGCGATTCCAGTTGTAACTGGTGCACTGGGATCTATTGTTTTGCCACAATATATTAAAAAACAAAACTACCAACTTGTTTTACTTATTTGTTTTTTTGTTGCAGGTATATCAACCCTAGGAATTTTATTTTCTGATGGATTAGTTCTTTATATAATTCTAGGAATATTAGGGTTTAGTTCTCGTTCTCTTATGCCAATTATTATGTTGATTTTGATTTCAGCTGTTGGTTCAAAAAAAACTGGTGCCGCGGGAGGACTTTATTTTACATTTGGAGAAATTGGTGGAGTTTTAGGGCCTGTATTACTAGGAGTGTCAGCAGATATTTTTAATGGATTTAATGCGGGTATTTTTTTATTCTCAGGCATATGTTTTATTCTAGGAATTTTTTCATTAAAAATTAACTATATGAAATTAACAAGTGACTAAGATAATGTTCCCCATGAATTCCCTTTTTTCATTTCTATTCCTAGAGGCACATTTAAAGATATAGAATATGGCATTATTTCTTCTAAAATAGATTCCATTACTTCAATTTCATTGTTTGGGACTTCAAAAATTAGTTCATCATGAACTTGTAGAATCATTTTTGAGTTAAGGTGTGTTTCTTCTATTTTTTTTTGAATTTGAATCATTGCAACTTTGATTATATCGGCAGCAGTACCTTGTATAGGCATATTGATCGCCGCTCTTTCTGCCTGACTTCTCACTCTGAAATTACTTGAATTTACGTCTGGGAAATACCTTCTTCTGCCTAAAATTGTCTCAACATATCCTGTTTCGCGACATTTTGCTTTGATATCTTCTAGATAATTTAGAATTCCGGGGTATTTTTCAAAATAAATATCTATAAATTCTTTTCCTTCTTTTTGATTTAGGTCTGTTTGTCGTGAAATTCCGTGAGCACTTAAACCGTAAATTACCCCAAAATTTAGTATTTTTGCTATTCGTCTCATGTCTTTGGTTACATCTGATGTATGTACGTTATATACAAGAGCTGCAGTAGCATTATGAATATCTTCTCCATTTTTGAAAGCTTGCAATAATCCTGTGTCATTAGAAAAATGAGCAAGAACTCTAAGTTCGATTTGTGAATAATCAGCTGCCAGTAATATGCTTAGAGGGTTTTGGGGAATAAATGCTTCTCTCACTTTTCTGCCCAATTCAGTTCGAACAGGAATGTTTTGAACATTTGGATCATTACTGGAAATTCTTCCTGTGCTTGTTCCAGCTTGACGATAATTAGTGTGAATTCTATGAGTATTATGATTTACTAATGAAGGTAAAGCGTCTACGTAAGTAGATTTAATTTTTGAAATTTCTCTGAATTCTAAAATTCTACTAAGTACTTCATAAGATCTTGGGTCTGCTTGAAGAGCATTTCCAAAGTCTAAAGTTGTTTTTAAGTCATCTAGTGATTGTGCGTCAGTAGAAAAACCACTTTTGATTTTTCTAGTTGGAGGTAAGTTTAATTCATTGAAAAGTAATTCACTTAATTGTTTCGGAGAATTTAAGTTGAATTCATGTCCTATTAATTCATACATTTCACTTTGAATTTGATCAAGTTGATTCCCTAAAACTTCTGACATTGAATTTAACAATTCTGTATCAATAGAAACCCCATTCAGTTGCATTTGATTTAAAATTCTAATTAATGGGAATTCTAAATTTGAAGTAAGTTGACTAATATTTGCATCAAGAATTTCTTGATTTAATTTTTCGTACAATTGCTGTGTAAAATCTGCATCACTAATTGCATATTGTGAAGCTTCTTTAATTTCTACTTCAGCCATTGTAATTTGATTTCTACCAGAACCTATTAAAGTTTCGATTTTTGTCATTTCAAAACCAAAATTTTCTAGAACCAAATCTTTAAGCCCTAAGTTTCTTTTTCCTAAAACATGAGCAGCTATCATGGTGTCGAATTCTAAACCATTCACTTTGACCCCAATATTTTCTAATACTGTAATGTCAAAGATGGCATTGTGAGCCCTTTTAGGAATTTGGATATTTGAGAATGCTGGAGATAATTTTTCTACAATAATATTTTGAGGTATTTGATTACCTTTGTTGTGCCCTACTGGAATATACCAACCTGAGTTTTTTGATGTTGATAAAGATATTCCCACGATGTTAGTCTCCATAGCATCAGTAGATGTAGTTTCTGTATCAAATGAAAACCCATGAATGAGATTGGGTATTAATAAATCTAATTCAGATTCGTTTTCAATGATTTTGTAATTAAGAATTTCATCAAAGTTTTGGTTTGGTTGATTTGAATTGGAGTCAAATAGATTAGGAATTCTTGGGATGATTGAATGGAATTCAAGATTTGCTAGAAAATTTACTACATTATCTCTATCAAAATTTCCAAATTCTGCCTGACTTAAGTCAAGAGTGACTGGGACAGATTTGATTATCTGAGTTAGTTCATAGCTAGAATATGCTAGTTGTTTAAATTCTTTGAGATTGGATTGAGCTTTTGGGGGTTTAACTAATTCAATGTTATTGAAAATTTCATCAATTGATCCAAACTGAAGTAATAAATTTATTGCAGTTTTAATTCCAATTCCGGGAACACCTGGTATATTGTCTGAGCTGTCTCCTTGTAATGCTTTAATCTGAGCTACATATTCTGGACCTAATCCACCATATCGACCTTTCACGCCATCGATGTCATATGTAGTTTGTTTCTGCGTTCCTGAGTTCATTATTACTTGAACGTTTGGGGTTACTAGTTGGAGTGTGTCAGAATCTCCAGTAAGAATTAGACTTTTGATACCTGTTTTTTCTGCTTGATCGGATAAAGTCCCTAATAAATCGTCTGCTTCATATCCTTCTAATTCAAAAATTGGTACTTTAAACTCCTTCATTAAATTTCTTACGATATCGAATTGCCCTCTTAGTTCAGGAGGAGATGGCTTTCTATGAGCTTTATATTCTTTAAATAATTTATGCCTAAAAGTGGGTTTGGGTAAATCAAATGTGACCACAATATGAGATGGATTCATTTCCTCAAGGCATTTTAAAAATGCATTTGTAAATCCATATACTGCTCTTACGTCTTGTCCAGTAGTACTTACAGTTAAAGGATTTTGAATTGCGTGGAATGCTCTATGAATAAGTGCATGACCATCTATTAATACCAGTGTTTGATCATGTTCCAAAATAAAAATACTCCTACTACAATTTCAGATTTTTTTTGATGTCTTTTACTAAAGATTCTACTTGATCTAGAGAATTTGATTCAGCATGTAATCTCAATAATGGTTCTGTTCCGGAAAACCTAACTAATACCCAAGAATTATCTTGCAGGTAAAATTTGAACCCGTCTTCGTCATTTACATTATTGATGTTGATTCCTGCTATAGAATTAAAAGACCTAGTACTTAATATAGTGTCAATTTCTTTTCTTTTTGAACTTTCAAATGGAATATCTTCTCTAATGTAGAAATGTTCTCCAACTTTATTGGTTAGATTTTCAATTAATTCGCTTAGAGGACTTTGAGTTTTAATCATCATGTCTAAAATCAAGAGTCCAGATAAAATACCGTCTCTTTCAGGAATATGGCCTTGAAATGCATACCCTCCACTTTCTTCTCCGGCTGCTAGTCCCTCTTGTTCCATAAAAACAGGTCCTAAATTTTTAAATCCTACGGGTGTTTCCACGACCTCTACACTATTTAGTTCGGCTAATTTATCTACCATATTTGTCATGGTGATGGACTTTACAATAGTGCCTGTCATAGATAGGTTTTCGAGGAGATGTTGGCATAGTAAAGAGAAACTAATTAGTGTACTGACATAATTCCCATTTTCATCGATAATACCTAATCTGTCTGCATCTCCGTCAGTCGCGAGTCCTACATCAGCATTAAAATCTATAACTTCATTCATTAATGGTTCTAGGTTAGCCTCAATAGGTTCAGGTTGTATTAATCCTGGAAATGTTGGAGAGAACTCTGATCTGATTTCTTTGATTTTATTGTTACCCCCAGACAGTAATTCTGAAAAATAGCCTGCTCCTGCCCCATACATTGAATCTATTACTATATTGAGACCTGACTCACGAATAGAGTGCAAATTTACTAATTCAGCCAAACGATTTAAATAAGTTGTTTTTGGGTCTATTAATTCTATTAACCCACTTAGTTGACCTTCTTCAAAAGTAATACTGTTCACAATGTTAGATTGTTCAACTTGATGTAAATGTTTTTCAAGATTAGATATGATTTCTGGTGAAGCACTTCCCCCGTATCCGGGTTTAAATTTGAATCCATTCCAATCTGCAGAATTGTGACTAGCAGTAATTACGACTCCTGCACCACATTCCCTTAACACTAAGTTATAGCTTACAACGGGAGTTGGGCAAGAATTGTCACATAAAATTGCTGGGATATTGTTCCCTGCAGCAACTTCAGCTACTGATTTAGCAAAACTTTGTGAAGATTCTCTAGTGTCATATCCAATAATTAAACCGGCATGATTTATGTCATTACTGATCATGTAATCACATACTGCCTGAGCACAAATTCTTACGTTCTCATCAGTAAAATCCTGATTAACTAAAGCTCGCCATCCGTCTGTTCCAAATTTTATAGCCAAACCATTCCTATAATCCGGACTCTTTTCTTAAAATTTCAGATTTATTAGTTCTTTCCCATGGTAGATCTAGATCAGGTCTGCCAAAATGACCGTATGCAGCTGTTTGTTGGTAAATCGGATTTCTTAACTCAAGATCTCTAATAATAGCACCGGGTCTTAGGTCAAAATGTTTAGAAACAAGTTCATCAATTTTTGATATAGAAATTTGATTAGTACCAAATGTTTCAGTAGATACTGAAATAGGAGAAGCAACTCCTATGGCATATGAAATTTGCACTTCGGCTCTGGAAGCAATCCCTGCTGCCACTAAATTTTTTGCTACCCATCTAGCAGCATAAGCTGCAGATCTATCTACTTTAGTAGGATCTTTTCCTGAAAATGCTCCTCCACCATGTCTTGCCATTCCACCATAAGTATCTACTAAAATTTTTCT